>NZ_SOGD01000032.1:0-150008 GCF_004402345.1 Cryobacterium sp. TMT2-15-1
GCTCCGCGGCGGCGTCACCGCGGAACTCCGCGGCATCATGAACGCCCTCTTCGACACGTATCTCTCCGCGCACGCGGCGCCCGCATTCCCCACGGCCGAAGAACAAGCGCGCATGGCTTCAGGCCAGCTGATCCCGGGGGCGGAGGCGGCGGCCCTCAGCGACGACCGTGACGGTGGTCAGAAACGTGCCGACATCCTCCGCGGTGTGTTCGAAGCCGCCACCCGTGACGCGGGGACCCCGACCATGGGCGGCGCCGCCCCCACCGTGATGATCCACGTCAACCAGGCCGACCTGGCCGCCGACCAGGGGGTGGGCTGGATCGACGGCGTCGAAGCGCCCATCTCGCTGGTCAGTGTGAAGCAGGCGCTCTGCGCCGGCGGATTCCAGGAGATCCTGTTCGGCGAGAACAACGAGGTCCTTGCCCTCAGCACCGAGAACCGTTTCTTCAACCGGGCACAACGCCGCGCCCTCGCCGCCCGCGACGGCGGCTGCACCATCCCCGGCTGCACCATCCCGGCGGCGTGGTGCGAGGTGCACCACGTGATTCCCTGGTACCGCGGCGGAAAAACCACGATCGACAACGGGGTCCTGCTGTGTTGGTACCACCACCACACTATTGATACTTCCGGCTGGCAGATCCGGATGGTGAGAGGCAAACCGGAGGTCCGGGCACCGTACTGCTACGACCCCACCCGCACCTGGCGGCCTGCCGGGGAACACCGGGCCGGGCCACCACGGTCTCGACAGGCTCGACCACCGGGTGCGTATGTCCCCGGAAACATCGCACCAGGGTCTCGACGGGGTCGACCACCGGCGACGTGAGTGTCCGGCGGCGTGAGTCACCGGGCTCGACCACCGGGGCTCGATCATGGGGCTCAACCACGGGCGAGTTCGGCCGCCGGGGCGCTCCGGCCGACACTGTCGTCCGGATCGTGGCACGCTGATCACATGGATCTGGAGGTGGTGCCCGCGCTCACCATTCCCGAGCGCGAGCTCGGCTGGCGGTTCTCGCGGTCGTCCGGGCCGGGCGGCCAGCACGTCAATACCTCCGATAGCCGCGTCGAACTCTTCTGGAACGTGGCCGAGTCGACGACGCTCTCCGACGATCAACGGATGCGCCTGCTCGCCCGCCTTGCCAAACGTCTCGTCGACGGGGTGATCACCGTGACCGCCTCCGAACGGCGTTCCCAGGTGCGCAACCGCGAGCTCGCCCTGGCGAAGCTCGCCGGTCTCGTGGCCGCGGGCCTGGCTCCCGATGCGGCACCGCGCCGCCCGACCAAGCCCACCCGAGGTTCGGGTCGACGGCACCTCGCAGCGAAGCAACAGCGGTCGGCCACCAAGAGGCAGCGGCAGCGGCCGTCCGCCGAGTAGCCGCGAGTGCGGGTGAATCGCCGTTTGGCCCAGCCGAAGCCGACGTTTCACCCGCACTCGCGGCCGACGGGGTGCCCCGCAGCTGGGAGCCCGCAACGAAGACCTACCGCACCAGCAGCATCTGTCGGAAGAACGCCGCGAGCTCAGCGGTCGCGGTCAGCGGCAGCACGTTCGCCACATACATGTCCGGGCGCACCACCACGATGGCGCCCCCGCGGTCGATCCCGCGCAGCTCGAAGATGTCGCGCGCCGGGTCGGTCGCATAGAGCTTCTCGTAGTCGATCAGCTCAAAGGGGCCTGTTGTCGGCAGGAAAACGCCCGGGACCCGGCCGATGTCCACCCCGGTGTGCTCTTGCTGGTAGACCACCTTGATGTCGAAGACACTGTCGATGTCGCTCCCGGTGGGGGTGTGCGCGAGCAGCGGCGACTCGAGTGAGGTGCGGATCCACTCGGCCCACTCGGTCAGCGCCGAGGCGTCGCCGGACACAGCGGCATCCGCGAACGCGTACAGGCGCCACCGGCCGTCGGCGCGGTGGTGGTGGCCGAGTTGCACGGGGTTGGCATCTCCGACGCGCACCACCGGCGCGGACTTGAAGCGTTTACCGAGCGGGAATCCCGTGGCGAGGTTCTGGTGTGTTGCCTGGCCGGTCAGCATCGACGGCGGGTATTCCGTCATGAAGCCCGATGGGAACTCGGCCGTCTTCGTGTAGAACTCCTCCAGTGGAACCTCCAGGTCCTCCGACTTCGTCGCCATCAGGGTCGACCAGGTCTTGTCGAAATCGATCAGGTTCTTCGCGATGACCTGGCGCTCGGCAGAGTAGGTGCCGAGCAGAGATTCGGGGCTGCGGCCTTCGATCACGTAGCCGAGTTTCCAGGCCAGGTTGAAGCCGTCCTGCATCGACACGTTCATGCCCTGGCCGGCCTTGGCGCTGTGCGTGTGGCAGGCGTCCCCGGTGATGAACACCCGCGGAGTACGTGTGCCGATCTCGTGGGGGAGGAGGTCGTCGAACCGGTCGGTGAGACGATGGGCGACCTCGTACACGCTGTGCCAGGCGACATTCTTCACGTCGAGGGTATACGGGTGGAGGATGCCGTTGGCCTTCGCGATGATCTCCTCGATCGTCGTCGTGCGCACTGCGCCGTTGTCGTCAGCGGCCACCTCGCCGAGATCCACATACATGCGGAACAGGTATCCGCCCTCGCGCGGGATGAGCAGGATGTTTCCGCCGGATTCGGACTGGATCGCGCACTTCATGCGGATGTCCGGGAAGTCGGTGACCGCGAGCACGTCCATCACGCCCCAGGCGTGGAATGCCTGGTCGCCGGCGAGCGTACAGCCGATCGAGTCGCGCACAGCGCTGCGGGCACCGTCGGCGCCCACCACGTACTTGGCGTGCACGACCCGTTCCTGGCCCTGCTTCTCCCCGATGGTGTGCACGAGCGTCACCGTGACGGGATACTCGCCCTTGTCGGTGTTCTCCAGGCTGCGGAAGTCGAAGCCGAAATCCGGCTCCATCCGCGTAGGGGAGTGCGCCATCACCTCGGCGAAGTAGTCGAGCACACGCGCCTGGTTGACGATCAGGTGCGGGAATTCGCTGATGCCGGTGGGGTCGTCTACGGCACGGGCCGAACGGATGATGCGGGTCACGTCGGCGGGGTCCGGTGTCCAGAATGCCATTTCGGTGATGCGGTAGGCCTCGGCGATGATGCGCTCCGCGAAACCGAACGCGTGGAAGGTCTCGACGCTGCGGGCCTGGATGCCGTCAGCTTGCCCGATCGCGAGGCGCTCACCGCGGCGCTCCACGATGCGGGTCGTGATACCGGGGAACTGGGAGAGCTGCGCGGCGGTGATCATGCCGGCCGGGCCCGTTCCGACGATGAGCACGTCGACGTTCTCGGGGAGCTCGCGTGGGCGATTGAGGCCGACCCCGGCGGCATCCTGGATGCGGGGATCGGTGGACACGTATCCGTGGTGGTGAAACTGCACGGCTTCCTCACTTCTTTGTGGGCTCTGCGTGGGTGAATCGGACATCACTGTCGCAACGTTCATGTCCTGACGTGTTCTATAATCGAACACAAAGTTCTATTATCGCTTCTTGGATCATATATCATCCGGTCGGCCAGGACCAGATGGGAGGCGGCGAACCAATTCGACGGAGAATCTCGTTGACAACAGCCATTCCGTCGTGTTCGGGCCCGATAGGGGCTAAAACTCCGTCGACTTCGTTCGGGACGGAGGTGCGGCAGGGAGCTACCGGGCGATCAGGCGGTCACGTGCGCGCTGTGCAGGTGCGGTAGGGCGGCGAGGATGCTGCTGACCACGCCGGCTTCCGAGCTCGACGGCGCGATGTTCGCGGCGCGCGCCAGGATGCTCGGGTGGCCGTTGGCCATGGCGTAGGAGTGCCCGGCGGCATCGAGCATCTCGGCGTCGTTGAGGTAGTCGCCGAACGCCATCGTCTGGGCCCGGCTGATTCCGAGCTGCTGCTGGAGCCGCTCCAACGCTCGACCCTTGTTCGCTCCCTGGCGCATCACATCGACCCAGTTCTCACCCGAGACCACGACCTCCGCGGGCAGCCCAAGGCCGCGCAAGGCCGGTCCGCTCCGCTGTTCGGCGCGGGCAGGGTCGTAGATCGCCAGTTTCAAGATGACATCGTCGAGAGCGGCTGCATGCACATCCGCTACGACCTCGACCGCTGCGTAGTACCGGCGAACCTGGTCGACGAAGTGCTCATCGCTGCGCTCGACGTAGGCGCTCCGGGCGCCGCAGACGACGAGCCCCAAGTCGGCGCCCGCGGCGGCGGTGCCGCGCACCCAGTCCACGATGGGGCCGATGATCTCGGACACGACGGGTTCGACGTCGATGCTGATGCCGTCCTGCACCACGTTGGTTCCGTTTTCCGCGATGTAGATGAGTCCGTCGTGCTCGCCGAAGATGCCGTGCAGTGTCTGATACTGGCGTCCGCTGGCCGGCACGAACAGGATTCCGGCCCGATGGAGGTCGTCGAGGAGCGGCCAGAACGCGTCGGGCACGTTGCCGTCGTCGTCGAGAAGAGTGCCATCCATGTCTGAAACGATGAGACGGATGTCGGAGGGCTCTGCTGGGTGGGTCACTGCGGCGGCTTTCGGTCGATGTTCGATCCCGGAAACGACGAGTGTTCGCGTGCGTCCCTCGGTCTGAGACGACGACGCTGTCTCTCTTGATGATGTCATCCCTGCCCGCCGAGAGCCGAGTTGCGCGCGGACTGAGCGTTGGGCGCATAGAACGAGCGGCCCTGGTGCCAAACTGACAGGATTCATTGCACTATCTGCGAGGAGCGTCGACGTGCCTGGTTTTGATTTCTTCAGCGGCCAGGGGCTCGTGCGCCCGGATATCACCGCGGCCGACGCCGAATCGATGGCGTCCTCGCTCTTCGGGATCACCGGCACGGCCCGCGAACTCGGCAGCCAGCAGGACCGCAACTTTTTGATCACCACCACTGCTGCCGCCACTGCCGCCACCACTGCCCCCACCGGTGACTCCGCGGGTGGAGCGACGCAGCGCTACGTGCTCAAGGTCGACAACCCGGCCTTCTCCGCCGCCGAGCTGGCCGCGCAGGACGCGGTGATGGTGTTCCTGACTGAGCGCGGCATGCGCGTGCCACAGCCCGTGCGGGGGCTGAACGGCCTCAGCCGCCAGCACTGGCACGCAACGAATGCCACCCTCGTCCCGGTGCGGCTGCTCACCTTCGTCGAGGGCCCGTCACTCGAGGCGCGGGGCTATCTGGCCCCGCCGGTGGTCCGGGCGCTCGGCCGGCTCTCGGGCACCACGTCGCTCCACCTGCGTGACTTCGCGGCGGACGGCCTCGACCGCACGCTGCAGTGGGACCTGCGCAACGCGAAAGCCGTGATCGACCTGCTGGTGCGCTGGGTGCCGGCGGAAGAGACCCGGGATCAGCTCCGCGCCATCGCCGACAGCGCCGCCGCACGCCTGGCGACTGTGGCGTCCGCACTGCGGCTACAGACCATCCACGGGGACATCACCGACGACAACGTGATCTGCCGGGTGCTGCCGAACGGCCACCACGTGCCCGAGGGGGTCATCGACTTCGGCGATCTGGCCACCGGCTGGCTGGTCGCGGAGCTGGCGGTCACGGCGGCATCCGTTCTGCACCACATGCCGGACGATCCGCTGGCGGCCCTCGAGGCGATCGTCGCCTTCGACGAGGTCGTTCCCCTGACCGAGGCCGAGATCACCGCGCTCTGGCCGCTGATCGTGCTGCGCGGGGCGGTGCTGGTGGCCAGCGGCGAGCAGCAGGTGCAGATCGACGCGGACAACGACTACGCGAGGCACCGGATGGACGCCGAGTGGCAGGTCTTCGCCGCAGCCAGCGCGGTCGGCTGGGAGGAAGCGGACGCGGCCATACGGCAGGCGCTCGGCCGGCGGCGGCATACTGGTGCCGAACACACGACCGTGCCCGAGACGACCGTGCCGATGATCTCCGCGCTCGCCGACGGCGACTACGAAATGCTCGACTTCGCCGTGACCAGCCCGGCCCTGGCCGACGGCCTCTGGCAGACAACGGATGCCGAGTGGCGGCTCGCGCAGGCCGCCCTCGCCCGACGCGGCGCCGCCGTCGCTCCCTACGGCCAGTTCCGGCTCACCCGAACCCCGCCACACTCGCGCCGGGAACCCGACACGTTCGCGCTGTTCACCGAGGTCTTCCTGCCTGCCGGTTCGGTGATCGTCGCTCCGGCGGCTGCCTCGGTCACCGAGATCGGAGGCGACACCCTGCTTCTGACGCTGGCCGGTTTCGGGCTGCGCATCGGCGGCATCGTGTCGAACCTCGTGCCGGGGGCCGCGGTCGCCGCGGGGGAGCCCGTGGGTGTTGCGGGCCCGGTTGCTCGGGTGACCGTGCAGAAGCTCGCTCGCCCGGGTCTGACGGCCCCGCACTTCGCCCAGGCCTCCCGGGCCGCCGCGTGGGCAACTCTCGCACCGGACCCGGCGCGGCTGCTTGGGTTGGCGCCGCAGGCATCCGTCGTCGATCCGGCGATCGAACTTGCCCGGCGCGGTGCCGTGATGGCCGCGGCGCAGGAGAAGTACTATGAACGGCCGCCGCAGATCGAACGCGGCTGGCAGGAACTGCTGATCGACACTCACGGGCGCTCCTACGTCGACATGGTCAACAACGTCGCCGTGATCGGGCACAGCCACCCCCGGTTCACCCGTGCCGTGAGCGATCAGCTGGCGTTGCTCAACACGAACTCCCGGTTCCTCTACTCGGCGCTGGCCGACCTCTGCGAACACATTGTGGCGACATCACCGGATCCCATCCTCGACACCGTGCTTCTGGTCAACAGCGGCAGCGAGGCCGTGGACCTGGCCCTGCGCCTGGCCCGGATCCACACCGGCCGCAGCAATGTCGTCGCCTTACGAGAGGGCTACCACGGCTGGACGTCGGCCTCCGACGCGGTGTCGACCTCTGCCTTCGACAACCCCTTCTCCTTGGCCTCCCGGCCCGACTGGGTGCACATCGCGGATGTTCCGAACTCCTATCGCGGGACGCATCGCGGTGCCGGGGCGGCAGGGGAGTACGCGGCCGACCTGGCCCGGATGCTGGCCGATCCGGACGGCCCGGGGGAGGACCTGGCCGCGTTCATCTGCGAGCCCGTGCTGGGCAATGCCGGCGGCGTCGTGCCCCCGGCAGGGTACCTCGCCCGTGTCTATGAGCAGGTCCGTGCACGCGGCGCGCTGTGCATCGCCGACGAGGTGCAGGTCGGCTACGGCCGGCTGGGCAGCCACTTCTGGGGCGTGCAGCAGCAGGGTGTCGTGCCCGACATCCTCACGGTGGCCAAGGCGATGGGCAACGGATACCCGCTCGGCGCGGTGCTCACCCGCCGGGACATCGCCGAATCTCTGGCCGGAGAGGGCAACTTCTTCTCCTCGGCCGGCGGCAGCCCGGTCAGCTGCGTCGCGGGGCTGGCCGTGCTCGACGTCATCCGGGACGAATCCCTCCAGCAGAATGCGGATGCCGTCGGCCGGCACCTGGCAGGCCGGCTGGCAGAGCTCGCGGAACGGCATCCGTTGATCGGGATGGTGCACGGCCTGGGCCTGTACATGGGGGTGGAACTCGTGCGCGACCGGGACACCCTGGAGCCGGCGGCCAGCGAGACCGCCGCCATCTGCGAACGGATGCTGAAACTCGGCGTGATCGTGCAGCCCACCTCGGAGAGACAGAACGTGCTGAAGATCAAGCCGCCCCTGTGCTTGAGTCGGGAGAGCGCGGACTTCTTCGTCGACCGGCTCGACGAGGTGCTGCAGGGCGGTTGGTAGCGTGCACGACGTGCGTGATCACCCCCGCGCCGAGCTCGCGGCGCTCTGCGCTGTGCAGCCTGACAGCTGAACGGAATCCGGTGGCAGACCCGGAAGGCCGAAAAAGGTTCACCACAATGGCTGCCCAAAACCCTTGACAGCGGCAGACTGTAACGACACGGGCGGGACCGGCTCCGGCAGCAGCGGTCCCGTCTCAATCGGCGTCAACGAAGCAAGCCTGGGGAGAAAATATGAACAAGTACACAGTCACGAACCCCGCCACCGGGGACAGCGGACCGAGTTTTACTCTGGCAACGGATGCTGAGGTGACCGAGGCCATCGGAGCCGCAGACCGTGCCCACAGCGAGTTCTCTCGCCGCACGTCGGTCGCCGAGCGCGCGGCCCTGATGCAGCGTGTCGCGGACCTGCACACCGAGCGGCGTGAGCATCTGGCCGAGCTCATCGTGCGCGAGATGGGCAAGCCCGTCGCGCAGGCCCTCGGCGAGGTCGACTTCGCGGCCGACATCTACGCGTACTATGCGACCCACGGCGAGGCCTTCCTCGCCGACGAACCGATCGAGCTGCTCGGTGGTGAAGGCTCGGCGTTCATTCGGAGTGCCTCCCTCGGAGTGCTCGTCGGGATCATGCCGTGGAACTTCCCCTACTACCAGGTCGCCCGCTTCGCCGGTCCGAACCTGGTTCTCGGCAACACGATCCTGCTCAAGCACGCCTCGCAGTGCCCCGAGTCCGCTGCCGCGATCGAGGCGATCTTCACGGATGCCGGTTTTCCCGACGGCGCATACCGCAACGTCTACGCCTCCAGCGCTCAGATCTCCGACATCATCATTCCAGACCCCCGGGTCTGCGGTGTGTCGCTGACCGGTTCTGAAGGCGCGGGTGCGGCGGTCGCGGAGGCCGCCGGCCGCAACCTCAAGAAGGTCGTGCTCGAACTGGGCGGATCCGACCCCTTCATCCTGCTCAGCACGGAAAATATGGACGAAGCGGTCGACGCCGCCGTCGACGCTCGCCTCGACAACTCCGGCCAGTCCTGCAACGCGGCTAAGCGCTTCATCGTGATCGACGGCCTGTACGACGCCTTCCTGGCGAGCTTCACGGCGAAGATCACCGGCAACGTTCCCGGAGACCCCACGTCGCCGGACACCACGCTCGGCCCGCTGTCCTCCCTCGGTGCCGCCGAGGACCTCGAGGAACAGCTCCAGCGCGCCGAAGCCCAGGGCGCAACCGTCACCGCGCGGGGAAATCGCAGGGGCGCCTTCTTCTCGCCGACGGTCCTGACCGACGTGTCCCCTCAGAGTGACGCTTACCGGGAGGAGTTCTTCGGCCCGGTCGCCGCCGTCTATCGCGTGGCGGACGAGGCCGAGGCCGTGCAGGTGGCCAACGACGTCCCGTACGGCCTGGGTTCGTATCTCTTCACCACCGACCCGGAACAGGCCCTGCGCGTGGCGGACCAGATCGACGCCGGAATGGTCTTCATCAACGGCTCGCTCCTCGACGGAGCAGAGCTGCCCTTCGGTGGAGTGAAGAGGTCTGGCTTCGGCCGTGAACTGGGACGCTTCGGCATCGCGGAGTTTGCCAACAAGAAGCTCATTCGCATCCTCAGGTGACACGCGGTGGCGCGCCGCCCGTCTCAGACGGTGGCGCGCCACCCGCCTGCGCCAGACTGCGGCATCCGGTCTCCCTGACGAAGTCGACGGAGATTTGGACAACACGGCTCCAAACCTGCCCACAATTGCGCGCTGCCTCAAAATCTCCGTCGAATTGGTTCGGCGCCGGGTCCGGGCGGCTCCGCTCCCTAGCTCAGGAAGAGCACCACCGCGGCGGTCACCGCGACCACGACCAGGATGGTGCGCAGTACCGGCGCGGAGAGCGTGCGGCCGATACGGGCACCCAGCCAGCCGCCCGCCGCGGAGCCGATGCCGATGAGGAGCGCGATTTTCCAGTCCACGGTTCCGCTGGAGATGAAGATGATCGCCGACACGATGTTCGCGACCCCGGCGAGCACGTTCTTGGCGCCGTTGGCCCGGTGCATGTCCGTGGACCAGAGTATGCCCAGCAGCGCGAGCAACACGACCCCCTGGGCGGCACCGAAATACCCGCCGTACACGCCCGTCGCGAGCACCCCGAGGATGAGCCCGAGGGTGAGGGGACGCGTATCCGTTTTGGTCAGCAGTGTGCCGGCGGGCGCCGCCGCCTTGCGTCGCACGAAGCCGGCCACTCGGGGCTGGATCGCCGAGAGCACCGCGGCCAGCAGCAGCAGGAAGGGCACGACGCCGGCGAACGCCTGTGCGGGCAGGGTGAGCAGGAGCAGACCGCCGACGATGCCGCCCACGGCGGAGAAGATCGCCATCACAGCTACGGGGCGCCACTGCGACCGCAACTCGCGTCGGTAGCCGTGGGCGCCGGCAATGGACGCAGGGATCAGGCCCACGGTATTGGACACGTTCGCCGTGATCGGCGGCACGCCCAACGCCAGAAGAACAGGGAAGGTGATGAGTGTTCCGGCGCCGGCGACCACGTTGATGACTCCCGCGGCGAGCCCGGCAATGAGGATGATCGAACCTTCAAGCAAAGTCACATCTACCCCCACCCGCCGTTGGACCGTGCAGGTCAAGGCTAGTTCAGGAAAGCTGGTTCAGGTGGCGGCCGGCGCCGGGGCAGTGGATGCTGCGGCTGTGGCTCGCAACACCGGCTCCCCATCGCGACGGGCATCGCGACGTGACTCAGAACGGGGTCGGAATCTGTCGAACCGTCAGCTTCGGCCCCCGGTCGTCACCGCGGTTCCGGCGCCGGGGGAGCCTGACGTCGAGCCCGGGGAACGGCACGTACGGCAGATTGCTGAGGAGGTGGCTGATGACGTTGAGGCGGGCCCCCTTCTTGTCGTCGGTGTGCGCGACATGCCAAGGGTGCCCAGGCGGTGTCGGTCGCCGCAAACATGGCGTTCCTCGCGCGGGCGTAGTCGGATCAGCGGCTGTAAGAATCGTGATCCATCGGCGAGGGCTTCCACGTCTTGCGCGGATTGTTGATTCGACTCTCGAGCCGCCGAGTCTGATCATTTTTACTGACCTCAAGCCAATACATGAGCAGGATGATTCCGGAGTCGACCATCGACTGCTCGCCCAGCGGCGTCATCCGCAGGAAGTGCTCGGTCTGATCCGGAGTGCAGAAACCCATCACCCGCTCCACGCCCGCATGTTTGTTCACGCTGCGGTCAAAGAGGACCACCTCGCCGGCCGCGGGGAAATGCTCCAGGTAACGCTGGATGTACAGTTGGGACTTCTCGCGATCAGTGGGAATGGGTAGTGCCGCGACTCGGAAGACCCGGGGGCTCACCTGCGCGGTGGTGCGTTTGACGGTGCCGCCCTGCCGCCCGTGTCACGCCCCGCGAACACAAGGCAGCCAGGCGCCCGGTGCTGTCCTCTGCCTTCTTGCGGGACGTGAACGCGGTGAACGGGACCTCGGCGACTACAGCGTTACTGATCCGCATTTTGGTGCCTTCGTTATAGATCGCGCTGGTGTATCAAATCGCTGTCCAGGCGCTGTCGGGGATCGTTCCGATCGCACGTTTGATGGCGGGATCCATGCGCGCGGTGACGGAGACGTCGGCACCGCAGCGCAGTCGTTGACTGTTGATGCCCGGTGCTGACAGGTCTGTTTTCACGGTCGCGATGAACACGTCGAGGCGGCGCACTCCGGAGTAGCCGTAGCCGGATCCTTCCTTCTGGTACCCGTGGACTTCGATGATGGTGTCGTCAATGTCGAGGAAGATGTAGCCGTCGGTGTCGTGCACGAGCAGTGGGATTTCGGCCGCGAGGCCACCCACGAAGCGTGAGGCGAAGGCGTCGAGCTGCCGGACGTGACCGAACGTGAACTCGCGCTAGAACGACCCCAACGTCGACGGCGCGTAACACTTGGTGAAGACCTTCCCCATGCCGCCGTGACGAAGAATCGCAAAGTCGTCGATCGAAGCTACGCCGGCGACCATCCCTCCGACCAGCGAGGTGACTTTGAAGCCGGCCTTGGCACCCTTGTCGGTGGGGACGGTCAGCCACTCATCGACCAGGGTCGCCAGCCCCCTCGGGCGGCCAATTTCATGTTTGGGACCAACCCGGCGCACGACACAAGATTAGGGTCGGTGAATGATGCAGAAACGGCGGGGTTGGTGTGAGTAGCTGGCAACTACAAGATGCTCATCTGTTTGGTAAATTCACACTTTAGACAAGTCATATTTAAGCAGATCAGCTAGGTATTCTCGGTATAGCGCCCCCGTAAAATCTCACGTTGATCCGTGGATTCAGGCTGAAAAGACCACACCGAGACGAAACGAGCCGCCGCAACTTCCGCTGGCCTCATTCGCCTTGACAAATGCCGCGAACATGGTTGGCTCGTGGCAGCGCCAATTTCCGGAACAGTAGTTCAACCGTGAAAGGAGGTGGCTCATGAGCCACCAAGCCGTTGTCAACCCCGCCACAGGCGAAACCATCAAAACTTACCCCCAGCTTTCTGCTGATGAAATCGAGCAGGTTATCGCATCGGCGGATGAGGCCCACCACGGCTGGTCACGCAGCTCTTCAACCAACGAGCGGGCCACACTCCTGCGCAGGGTCGGTGATCTGCATGAGGAGCGCCGCGACAAGCTGGCGGCCATCATCGTGCGCGAGATGGGAAAACCCATCGACCAAGCGCTCGGCGAGATCGATTACTCCGCCGACATCTACCGTTACTACGCCGACAATGCGCAGGAATTTCTGAAGGACGAACCGATCACCCTTCTCAGCGGCAAGGGTTCCGCGTTCATGCGCTCCAACTCTCTTGGCGTGCTGATTGGCGTCATGCCATGGAATTTCCCCTACTACCAGGTTGCGCGCTTCGCTGGACCTAACCTCATGATCGGCAACACGATCATCCTCAAGAATGCCGCCCAATGCCCGGAGTCGGCCGCAGCGATTGAGCAAATCTTCCATGATGCAGGCTTCCCGGCTGGCGCTTACACAAATGTGTATGCGGACAGCGAGCAGGTCGCCACGATCATCGCCGACCCGCGGGTACAGGGCGTCTCTCTCACCGGTTCGGAGGGCGCCGGCGCTGCCGTCGCCGAGGTGGCCGGTCGCCACCTCAAGAAGGTCGTGCTGGAACTGGGTGGGTCAGACCCGTTCATCCTGCTGAGCACCGACGACATGGCCGCGACAGTGGCTGCCGCCGTCGCCGGTCGCCTCCGCAATAGCGGGCAGGCCTGCGACGCAGCTAAGCGATTTATCGTGATTGATGAACTTTACGATGAGTTCACGGAGAAGTTCACCGCCGCCATCCTTGCGAACTCACCCGGAGACCCGACCGTTCACGGTGCCGTCTTCGGACCCCTCTCGTCCCTCGGCGCGGCCGAGCATCTCGAGGAGCAGGTCGAGCGCGCGGTCGCGCAGGGAGCGACCCTGGCGGCCACTGGCAAACGCTCGGGTGCCTTCTACCCGCCTGCCGTGCTCACCGGTGTCACGAAGGACAACGACACGTACCACGAGGAGTTTTTCGGCCCCGTAGCAGCCGTCTATCGGGCAGGCTCAGAAGATGAAGCCATCGCCCTCGCGAACGACACTCCGTTCGGGCTCGGCTCCTACCTGTTCACGACCGATCCCGAACAGGCACTGCGGGTCGCCGACCGAATCGAGGCTGGCATGGTTTATGTCAACCTCGTCGACGCCGGCAGCGCAGAGCTGCCGTTCGGCGGGGTGAAAAGAAGCGGCATGGGGCGCGAACTCGGACGATACGGTGCCAGCGAGTTCGTGAACAAGAAACTCATCCGTATCGGCTAGACCCGCCGCAGACTCGGCGAACGCCGTTCAGTCGCCGAGTCTGCGGTGCGCGAGACCTGCTCGTGCCGCCTCGTGGTCGTCCTGGCGTTCACGCAGCGCCTAGCGACTCCCGTACCCGCGTTTTCCGTGGGCAACCGCGAGTTCGACTTTCGCTTGACCATCGCTCACCAACAGCGAGAGTACCGCGATTATGCGTCCGCCTCCGTCGCCTTGGTGTGGATCTTCACAGTCTGCGCCCGGGCGGGTAATTGTTCCAGGTGCCCTAGCCGGGGTGCCGGGTAAAAGTCGTCGGATATTCGACGAGTTCTCAAGCCACCCTTGGCCGAGGGTGCCTCCGCCAGGGATGCCGACTCACACGCGTTCTGCCACCGGTTCTCCGGGTTGCGCAGACCAGCGCCCACCACCTCTGACGCGGAACGGTGATCAGCCAGGTCGGTGCTGGCCCGCGGACGCCGCGGCCACACTTGCTTACCCGGCGTGATCGCCTCAAACAATGGCCGGCTCGACACGTGCGGGTGCCGCAGCCGGACCCGAAGCGCTGACGTCACCGTGGTTAGCCACGAACAGCATTCATAGATTCGCGCAACGTCGGGCGGATCGCCGCCTCGACTTCGTCCCAGCCCGGCCACATCGGATCGGAGACTCGAGAAATTCACAAGCCACACCTATTTGATGCCGCTGCGCGCGAATCCCTGCACGAAGAAGCGCTGGAACACCAGAAACAGCACCACCATGGGCACCACGTTGATAAGGGCGAACGCCATTGATGCACCGAAATCAAACAGCGGCACCATAATCACCTGCACGGGGATCATCAACGTTGTCAGGGCGATAAGAAAAGCGACGTACGAACCGCGAAACTTGAGATGCGCCAGGGCATACCCGCCTCACAGGTTGACGAGCATCGTGAGAACTGCCACCGTGATCGAGATCGCCAAGGAATTGCTAAACCATGTGGCAATCGGGAATCCTGCGAGGACGCGCTCAAAGTTTCCGATCGTAAGGGTACGCGGCCAGACACGCAGTGTGCCACCCAGCAGCTCGGACCGCGACGAGAACGCGACTACAAGCATCCAGTACAGCGGGAACAGCACAACGAAGCTGAAGAGGATCGCCGCAACGATGCGGGCTACGAGCCCCCGTCGCGAGCCTCTGCGTGACCGCGGCGCCCGAGGCGGTGCTCTAGATGAGTGAGTCCTAATGGTCGTAGGCGATGAGGGATCGTTTGTTGGGGGTTCCGAGGAGCCAGTTGTGCCAGATTCCGGCTGCGAGGGCGAGTAGTCGGCCGGCGACGCGGGAGTAAAGGCCCGGGATGGTGCGTCCGCCGTGGTCTTCGAGGGTGAGTTGGCCTTTGAGGGTGTCGAAGACCTCTTCGACCCACTGGCGGATTCCGCCGAGTTTCCCGAAGCGTTTCTTCTCGTCCTTGCGGTCGGGTCGGATCAGGTGTGCGCCGAGTTCGTCGGTGATGAACCCTTCGAACTCGCGGCCGGCGAACCCTTTGTCTCCGACGATGACTTGGCCCTGCTGGATCAGGTGTCGGTCGTGGCGGAGCATGGCTTGGGCAGCTTCGCGTTCGCCGATTTTGGGGTTGGCCAGGCCCCAGACAACGGGCATTCCGTCGGGGGTGCAGATCAGATAGAGGCGGAATCCCCAGAAGTAGCGGGAGTGGGAAGCGCAGTATCCGTAGCCGGCGTGGCCGGCGAGGTCGGCGCAGTTCACGCTCTCCCGGGACTTGCCGCAGGGCACCGGGGTGGAGTCGATTAGCCGCGTGATCTCGCCCCAGGACGGGGTATCCCGGGCCAGTTCGGTGATCACTGCGGAGAGGAGCCCGGTGGCTTGGCAGACGCGTTTGCCCCACCCGGATTGTTGGGGCAATCGCGGGAACATGCTCTTCAGATGCGTGTTCGCGTAGCGGATCCATTTTCGGTCCGAGGCGATGCCGAGCAAGTGTTGGGCGACGATAAGGCAGAGCAACTCGATGTCGGTCAGGGCCGGTGGGCGCCCGGGCCGGCCGTGTCTGGAGCACCCCAGCGCGGGGATGATCCGGTCGTCTAGATGGACGTACAGTGTGGTCAGGAGGGTGTTTAGATCTGTCTTCACAAACAGGGTTTGACACCTTCCGCCTTCGATTAACAGCGTCCACGCGGCGCAAATCAGATCCAACTAACCGGGCGCCATCCAAGCCAAAAGATTAGGACTCACTCATTTAGCCGGCATTCACGAGCGCTATCGCGGCGTGAGCGCGGTGGGTTGTGTCGGCGGCGACGGTGTGGACGGTGTCGACGGTGCTGGTGGTGAAGTAGGCATGGAATCGATGGGTGTCGAACAGGGTCGGCTGGCCGAAGTTTTTCTTGTTCAGTTCCGGGATCCGTCGCACGACCAGGCGCACGGTGTTCTGCTCGGCCTTCTTGCGGGACGTAAACGGGGTGAACGGAACCTCGGTGAACGATGCAGAAACGGCGCGGTTGGTGCGGGCTGCTTGCTTCTACAAGATGCGCATCTGTTTGGTAAATTTGAACTTCAGACGAGTCCAATATTGCTTGATCAGATGGGCAGTCTTGGTTTAATGCGCCGTCAAAACCTCAGGTCGATTGGTGGATTCAGGCTCAGGGCAGGTGTCGAACAGGGGTGCCCGGGGTGGCCCTCAGGTCAACGGACGGGCGGTCTCGACGTAGTCGAGCGTGTGAGACTGATGGCAGGGTCTCGGGCACCCCGCCTCGAATAAGAACAGGAATCGCACATGGAATATCGCACACTCGGCAACAGCGGCGCGGTCGTTTCGACCTACGCCCTCGGCACCATGACTTTCGGCGCGGAGGCCGATCAGGAGATGGCACACACACTCCTGGACACATATGTAGAGGCAGGCGGCAACTTCGTCGACACCGCGGATGTCTACAGCGCCGGGGTCTCGGAGGAAATGATCGGGTGCTGGCTGGCATCGCACCCGACCGAGCGTGAGCAGATCGTTCTCGCGACCAAGGGCCGGTTTCCGATGGGCACCGGCCCCAACGATCGGGGAACCAGCCGCCGGCATCTGAACCGGGCACTCGACGATTCGCTGCGCCGGCTGGGCACGGATCACGTCGACCTGTATCAACTGCACGCCTGGGACGCGTTGACGCCGCTGGAGGAGACCCTGCGCTTTCTCGACGACGCCATCCGGAGCGGGAAAATCGGCTACTACGGCTTCTCCAACTTTCTGGGTTGGCAGCTGACGAAGGCCGTGTACGTGGCGCGAGCGCTCGGTTTCACGCCGCCGGTCACCCTGCAGCCGCAGTACAGCCTCCTTGTGCGCGAAATCGAATCGGAGATTGTGCCGGCTGCGCTCGACGCGGGCCTGGGGCTTCTGCCCTGGTCGCCCCTCGGCGGAGGCTGGTTGTCGGGTAAGTACCGGCGCGACACGCACCCCACCGGAGCCACGCGCCTCGGCGAGGATCCCGCGCGCGGAATGGAAGCCTGGGGTCCGCGCAACAAGCAGGAACGCACCTGGCGCATCATTGACGCCGTCGCTGAGGTTGCAGCCGAGATCGGTGCCACGAGCGCGCAGGTGTCCCTCGCCTGGCTTGAGGTGCAACCGGCGGTGACCTCGGTCATCCTCGGGGCGCGGAGCGTGAAGCAGCTGGCGGAAAACCTGTCCGCGGCCGACGTGCAACTGAGCCCAAAGCACCTGGAACTGTTAGGCGCACTCAGTTCACCGGTCGTTTCCGACTATCCCTACGGTGAGGCGGCGGTCGCGCAGCGCTTGCGGGTGGTCGGCTTCTAGGCCCGGTGCTCGAGCCGGGCTATTTTCATACCCACGGGGTATTCACCACGGAAGCCATAAGCGACATCCTGTTCTGAGACCAGGAAGCGAAAACCCCGAAGGAGACATCATGACCGTCATCAGTTCGAACACCGACACCGAGGCGCTGACCCTCACCTTCGTGGCCGATTTCGACGCGAGCCCGGAGCGGGTGTGGCAGCTCTGGGAGGATCCGCGTCAGCTCGAGCGCTGGTGGGGCCCGCCGACCTGGCCGGCCACCTTCGAGCGGCACGACTTCGTGCCCGGCGGCCGGTCGAACTACTACATGACCGGCCCGGACGGCGAGAAGGGGCCCGGCTGGTGGGTGACCACGCTGATCCAGCCGCCGCGCCGGTTGGAATTCGAGGACGGCTTCGCCGACGAGAACGGTGACCCGATTCTCGAGATGGGCTCGGTGCGGGCCGTGGTGACTCTGGAGGAGGCCGACGATCGTACCCGCATGACCACGGTGTCGACGTTTGCGAGCCTCGAGCAAATGCAACAGATTTCCGAGATGGGTATGGAGGAGGGTATGCGCCAGGCCCTGGGGCAGATCGACAGGCTTCTCGCCGAAGACGGCAGCGCCTGACCGGAGCGCCGTCGCCGGCGGTCGCGCCTCGCTCAGTGCACCAGCGCCTTGAGTGCGATCAGTGCCAAGCCCATACCCGCTGTTCCCGCCGCGGTGGCGAGCTTCGCGCGTGAACCGGCCTGCCGTTGCCGGGCAGCCCACCAACCCAGCACCGCGAGGGTGACCACAGCAGCCCACAGAGAGAGGTCTACGGCCGCATCCATCGACCACCCGAGGAGTGCCGCGACGATCAGGCAGGCTACCGGAACGATGAGCGCCCATAACAGCCCGGCTGAGCGTTGTAGCGCCTCACGGATCGCCTCCCGCCAGCTCATGTCCCGATTGCCGACGACCTCGGCGTACACATGCGCGCCCCAGAACACCAGGACGGTTCCCACGGTACGGGCGATGAGGGCCGGCAGGCCGGGGTTGTACAGGGAGAACGCGGAAATGAGACCCGCGGTCAGCACAGTGCCGTAGACGGCCTCCGCGTTCATGGCCCGCGACACCCACGGGTAGCGCCGCAACCGGGCATCCAGGTCGAACCCCGAAGGCTTCATCGCCACCGCCATTTCCGCATTGGCAACGCGCTGCCGCCGCGGTCAGCATAGTCGGGCGAGCTGCGGATGACCCTGCATCAGCAACCACGCCGCGCCGGGCGCCGCGCACGCGGACATGCTGACGGGATTCGGACGCGACGCGGCGAAGAACGGGGCCCCGGTGACCGCTGCTCAATCGGCATCGGCAGGCGGTCGGCCAGGCTCGAGCGGGCGACGACCAGGTGGAAGCCATTGCGGGCAAGGATAGGCACAACGTCGGCCCGACGGCCACGGTGGAGGGTCAGCGAAGAAGCCCCAGTGCTGCGACTGGGGCTTCTTCATTACGACTTCTGCAGAACTCGGACTAGTGGCTCAGTGCCGGTTCCTCGAACTGGTTCATCGTGTTGTTGGTGCCGCCGGCCTTCAGCGCGGCCTCGCCGGCGAAGTACTCCTTGTGGTTGTCACCGATGTCGGAGCCGGACATGTTCTGGTGCTTGACCGTGGCGATCCCCTCACGGATCTCGCGACGCTGCACACCCTTGACGTAGGCGAGCATGCCCTGGTCGGCGAAGTAGCCCTTGGCCAGGTCATCGGTGGACAGCGCGGCCGTGTGGTAGGTCGGCAAAGTGATGAGGTGATGGAAGATGCCGGCCTCGGCCGAGCCGTCGCGCTGGAAGGTGCGGATGCTCTCGTCGGCGATCTGAGCGAGCTCGGTCTCGTCGTAGGCGACGCTCATCAGCTTCGCGCGGTCGTAGGCCGACACGTCCTTGCCCTCGGCGAGCAGGTTGTCGTACGCCTGCTGACGGAAGTTGAGCGTCCAGTTGAACGACGGGCTGTTGTTGTAGACCAACTTGGCGTTCGGGATGACCTTGCGCACCTCGTTCATCATCCCGGCGATCTGGGCGACGTGCGGCTTCTCCGTCTCAATCCAAAGCAGGTCCGCGCCGTTCTGCAGCGAGGTGATGCTGTCGAGCACGCAGCGGGCTTCACCGGTTCCCTGACGGAACTGGAACAGGTTGCTGGCCAGGCGCTTGGGGCGCAGCAGCTTGCCGTCGCGCTTGATGACGACATCCCCGTTACCCAACTCGGCCTCGGTGATCTCGTCGACGTCGAGGAAGGAATTGTACTGGTCGCCGAGGTCCCCGGGCTGGTAGGTCACGGCGAGCTTCTGCGTCAGGCCGGCACCGAGCGAGTCGGTACGCGAGACGATGATGCCGTTGTCGATGCCGAGCTCGAGGAACGCGTACCGCACGGCGTTGATCTTCGCGATGAAGTCCTCGTGGGGAACGGTGACCTTGCCGTCCTGGTGGCCGCACTGCTTCTCGTCCGAGACCTGATTCTCGATCTGGATGGCGCAGGCGCCTGCCTCGATCATCTTCTTGGCCAGAAGGTACGTCGCCTCGGGGTTACCGAAACCGGCGTCGATGTCCGCGATGATCGGCACGACGTGGGTCTCGTAGTTGTCGATCTGTTCCTGGATGTCCGCGGCCCTGGCGTCGTTGCCGGCGGTACGGGCCCCGTCCAGGGCGGTGAAAAGCAGATCCAGCTCGCGGGCGTCGGCCTGGCGAAGGAAGGTGTAGAGCTCCTCGACCAGCGCGGGAACGGCTGTCTTCTCGTGCATGGACTGGTCGGGCAGCGGGCCGAAGTCGCTTCGCAGAGCAGCGACCATCCAGCCGGACAGGTACAGGTAGCGCTTATTCGTGGTCTTCAGGTGCTTCTTGATCGAAATCATCTTCTGCTGGCCGATGAAGCCGTGCCAGACTCCCAGGGACTGTGTGTAGACGGAGGAGTCAGCGTCGTACTCCGCCATGTCCTTGCGCATGATGTCGGCGGTGTACTGGGCGATTTCGAGGCCGGTCTTGAAACGGTTCTGTGCACGCATGCGGGCGACCGACTCAGGGTTGATCGCGTCCCAGCTGCTTCCGGCCGCGTTCTTGAGAGCTTCGACAGCCTGGGTGTCGTCTTGATAGATGGTCATGTGCATTCCTTCGACGTTGAATTGTGCAGAGCGTTGGACGGCTTCCGGCGGCCCGTTATCGGCTGCTACTTGAAGACTGCTGCAATAACAAGCGGTCTTCTTCACGATCCCCAGCAGAACTTTTGTGGTTCTTCTGCGTTTGAGAAGAAATCCCGGAGTGAGCCGGTCCGGGTCCGGGAATATGCCGAAATCGACGACCCAGGGGGGATCGGTGGGAAGGCCACCCCGGTGGATCCCTCCCCGCGCGACTAGGGTATTGCGCGGAAGAAAACTTTGACAGGAGGACCAGCCGAGCCCTGACCGTGGCTGGAATATTCCTCGCGGGAAAGGCACGGCGGCAGAACCGCACCAAGCAAAGGAAATCGCTATGAACAGCACACCCTCAGTGATCGTTTTCGACGTCAACGAAACCCTCTCCGATATGTCCCCGCTGAGCGCCCGGTTCGTGGAGATTGGAGCCCCGGCCTACCTGGCCCGGGTCTGGTTCGCCTCGCTGCTGCGGGACGGCTTCGCCCTCGCCGCCGCGGGCGGAACCGCACAATTCTCCACGATCGGATCCGAGATCCTGCGCGGGGTCCTCCGCAACGTCGACCTGACCCGTAGCCTCGACGACTCGGTGCACCACGTGATGGCCGGCTTCGAGACGTTGAGCCTGCATTCGGACATTGCCGACGGCATCCGTGATCTGAAAACTGCGGGGTTGCGCCTGGTGACCTTCTCCAACGGATCCGCGCAGGTGGCCGAGTCCCTCCTGACCCGGGCGGGTCTCCGAGGCGAGTTCGAGGCTCTGCTCACGGTGGAAGACGCCCCGGCCTGGAAGCCGGTTCGGGCCGCCTACGACTACGCCGCGGATGTCTGCGGAGTGAAGCCGGGCGACCTTCTCCTGGTGGCCGTGCACCCCTGGGACATCCACGGGGCCGCGCAGGCAGGCCTCCGCACCGCGTGGCTGAACCGCGCCGATGAGACCTACCCCAGCTTCTTCGCGGCACCCGACCACACCATCACCGCCCTCGGCGAACTGGCCACCCAGCTCGCCCACGACTCGCACCCCACCCATCGCCCCTAGCGAATTCACGGAGATTTTGGCTCTGGAGTCCAGGCCAACACCGGCCCACAATCGGAAAATCTCCGTCGAATTCGTTGGGCCGGGCCGTGGTCTGGGGGCACGGGCTGCCGGGAAGGATACCGAGGCCGATGGTGGCGCTCGTGATACCCTAGGGGGTATATTAATACTTTCATTGAATCGAGAAGGAGTTACCTATGTGCAGCCCCATTCGTTGTAACCGTTGCGGCAAGATCACCTGGACCGGCTGCGGCGAGCACGTCGACAGCGTCATGGCCGACATCCCGCCCGCTCAGCGCTGCGCCTGCAACGAGGCATGAAGAACCTCGTCGCAGCACTCGTCCTGGCCGGTGCGGCCCTGTTCGGCCTCACCGCGTGCTCAACCCCGGCCGCCCCGGCGGCTGAGTCCGCCATGGCGGCCGACACCGTCGTGATCGACGTGCGCACCCCCGGGGAGTACGCCGCCGGTCACCTCAAAGGCGCGCTGAACATCGATGTGCAGTCATCCGACTTCGACAGCCAGGCCTCGGCGTTGCCGACCGACGAAGACTACATCGTGTACTGCCGCTCGGGCAGCCGCTCGGCCGCCGCGGCGGCCCGTCTGGCCGATCTCGGGTTCACCTCGGTGACGGATGCCGGCGCCATGTCTGCCGCCACCGTCTCCACCGGTCTCCCGATCGTCACGACCCCGTAGTACCCGCACCACCGGCAGCACTCACAACACCGCGAAGGGCACCCACGAGCGTGGGTGCCCTTCGTTGTGTCATCGGTAGGGCGGAGGGGCCGGTCAGGCAGACGCCCGGTCGGCGGCCTGGCGGGCGGCGATGCTGGCGTGCACCTCGTCCATGTCGAGGCTCCGCACGGCGGTGATGACCTCTTCCAGGGAGGCGGCGTTCAGGGCGCCGGGCTGGGAGAACACCAGCACCTTGTCGCGGAAGGCCATCAGCGTCGGGATCGAACGGATGCCTGCGGCCGCGGCCAGGCTCTGCTCGGCTTCGGTGTCGACCTTGGCGAACACGATGTCGGGGTGCTTCTCGGACGCGGCGGTGAAGGTGGGCGCGAACATGCGGCACGGGCCGCACCAGGCCGCCCAGAAGTCCACCAGCACGATGGAGTTGTCGGTGATGGTCTGGTCGAAGGTTTTCTCGGTGGTGTCAATGGTTGCCATGACTCCAGAATATACCCCATGGGGTATTGTGGTCAAGCGGCGGACGACGCCCGGGGCGGAGCGCCAGGTTGCTTTTCGGATACCCCTGGGGGTATCGTGTTCAACGTGCGATCCGATCGCACGCACGACGCAGGCAAAACGTCAGCACGACGCACGCACGACTTGGAGGACTTCGAACCATGGACGTTATCGTTATCGAAACCCCGCAGCTGGGAGACCGCAGCTACCTGGTGCACGACGGCGCGGTCGCGCTGGTCATCGACCCGCAGCGCGACACCGACCGGGTGGAGGGCGCGGCGCGCGAGGCCGGGGTCACCATCACCCACGTCGCCGAGACCCACCTGCACAACGACTACGTGACCGGCGGCTTAGAGCTCGCCCGGGTGCACGGCGCGAAGTACCTGGTCAACGCCGCCGACACCGTCACTTTCGAGCGGGAGCCGGTCACCGACGGCCAGGTCATCCCTATCGGCGGCCTGACCGTCACCGTGGTGGCCACGCCGGGGCACACCCACACGCACGTGTCCTACATCGTCAGCGACGGCAGCGAAGAGGCGGTCTTCTCCGGCGGCAGCCTGCTGTTCGGCTCGGTCGGACGCACCGACCTGGTAGCCACGACCGACACGGTCGGGCTCACCCACGACCAGTACGAGTCGGTACGCCGGCTCGTGCACAAGGCCGAGCACGACGCCGCGCTCTTCCCGACCCACGGGTTCGGCTCCTTCTGCTCCAGCGGACCCGCCACCGGCGCCGGCGCATCCACCATCGGCGAACAGCTCACGGCGAACCACGCCCTGACCGACTCCGATGAGGAGCACTTCGTGCGCGACCTGATCGCCAACCTCACCGCCTACCCCTCCTACTACGCGCACATGGCCCCCGCGAACACGCAGGGTCCCGGCCCCGCGAACCTGCAGGTGCCCGAGTCCCTCGACGCCGCCGAGCTCACCCGGCGCCTGGCCGAGGGGGAGTGGGTCGTCGACCTGCGCAACCGGGTCGCGTTCTCGAGCAACCACCTGCAGGGTGCCGTGAGCTTCGAATACGGCAACGGCTCGAACTTCACGACCTATCTGGGCTGGGTTCTGCCCTGGAACGAGCAGCTCACCCTGGTCGGCGACCGCGCAGACGTCGAGGACGCCATCCGTGACCTGTCGCGCATCGGCATCGACTCGCCGGATGCCGCCATCGGCACCGAGCCGCACGCCCTGGCCCCGGATGCCCCGGTCGACTCCTACCCGCGTGTGGGCTGGGTCGGGATGCTGCAGGGCCGCGCCGAACAGGATGTCCTCCTGGACACCCGTCGCGCCGACGAGTTCGCCGGTTCCCACCTACTCGGTGCGGTGAATGTTCCGCTGCACGAGTTGCTCTCCCGGATGGACGAGGTCCCGGCCGGCACAATCTGGGTGCACTGCGGTTCCGGCTACCGTGCCGGGGTCGCCGCCAGCCTTCTGCAGCGCGCCGGCCGTGAGGTCGTGCACGTCGACGGGAACTTCGACGAGGCCGCGGGTGCCGGACTCACCCTGGCCGAGCTGACCGTCTAACCCCATGACGGGGAAGCGAACGGCGATCCACCCGGCCGAGAAGCGCAGTCTTCTCGGCATGGGCGCCGCCGTGGTGGCCCTCCACCTGGGCGGCTGGGGAACCCTGTTCCTGCTGGTGTTGCCGCAGCTGTCGCGCACGGGCGGCGACACCGCGGTGATGCTCGGACTGGCGGTCAGCGCCTACCTGTTGGGGGTGCGGCACGCCGTCGACGCCGACCACATCGTCGCGATCGACAACACCACCCGTCGCCTGGTCGGCGCCGGCCGCCGATCGGTGTCGGTCGGGTTCTGGTTCGCCCTGGGGCATTCCTCCGTCGTCGTGGTCTCCGTGGTCCTGCTGGTGCTCGGCGTCAACGCCTTCGCCGGAGGCCTCGCGGACGACACTTCCGCTCTCCGGCAGGTCACCGGCGTGTGGGGTGCCGCCGTCTCCGGCGTCTTCCTGATCCTGATGGGCGCGCTCAACCTGTCCTCCCTGAAAGGGCTGCGCCAGGTGCTGCGCGACGTGCGGACCGGGCGCTTCGTGCAGAGCGAGCTCGATGGGCACCTCGACAATCGCGGCGTGATCAACCGGCTGCTCCGGCCGATGTCCCGGCTCGTGGACCGGCCCTGGAAGATGCTGCCGATCGGCCTGCTCTTCGGCCTCGGCCTCGACACCGCCGCCTCGATCAGCCTCTTCGTCTTCGCCGGGGTGCTCACGCCGGGCCTGCCCTGGTACGCGGCCCTGGTGCTCCCCGTCGTCTTCACGGCCGGCATGACCCTCTTCGACAGCGCGGATGGAATCCTGATGAACCACGTCTACCAGTGGGCCTCCGCCGACCCGCTGCGGAAGGTCCATTACAATCTGATCGTCACCGGCGTATCCGTCTTCGTCGCCTTCTTCGTCGGCGGGATGGGCCTGATGGCCATGCTCACCGACCTCGGCATCGGCGGCGGAACCCTCCAAATGCTCACGGCCGTCGACCTCACCTTCCGGGGACCGGTCCTGTTCGGCGTTTTCGCGCTGACCGGACTCCTCCTGGTTCTGTGGGCTCGTTTCCGCCCTAGTCTGTCCCTGGAAAGGCACTCATGATGGAACTCACCCCGCAGCAGGTCTTCAGCCGCCTGGCCGCGGTGCAGATAGTCGATGTTCGGGAAACCCCCGAGCTTCTCGACGGCATGATCGCCGGAGCCCGGCACATTCCGCTCAGCACGATCACGGAGAACACCGCCGCTCTGGACCCGCAGCGACCCGTAATCCTGGTCTGTCGCAGCGGGAGTCGCAGCGCCAGCGCCGCCGACTACCTCGCTGCCGCCGGGTTCGACACGATCAATATGACGGGCGGGATGCTCGAGTGGACCGCTGAACGGCTGCCGACTGTTCTGCCTCAGCGACCGTGATCATTGCCGCACTCGTCCTGGGGCTCATCGTCGGGTCCCTGCTGGGCCTGGTCGGCGGCGGCGGGGCAATCATCGCCGTGCCGGCCCTCGTCTACGGGGTCGGCCTGCCGTTGGAGGAGGCGATCCCCACCTCCCTGATCGTGGTCGGAGCGGCCTCCGCCGTCGCCGTTCTCCCGCGGCTCCGTCGCGGCGTCAACTGGCGGCTGGCCTTGATCGTCGGCTCCGCCGGGGTGGCGACTGCCTACCTCGGCACTATGGTCAACCGGCTGCTTGACCCGGGGAGTCTGCTCCTGGCCTTCGCCGTGATCATGGTGATCGCCGGCATCCGCATGCTCATGCCGATCCGGGGTGGCGGCGGCCCCTGTGCGCTCCCGGGCGGGGGAATCAGGTGGCGCAGCTGCCTGCCCCGCGCGCTCGCCACCGGTGCGGTGGTCGGTTTTCTGACCGGGTTGCTCGGCGTCGGCGGAGGCTTCCTCATCGTGCCCGCGCTCACCCTCATTCTCGGCCTGCCCATGAGCGTGACCGTGGGAACCTCGCTGGTCATCATCGTCATCAACTCGATGGCCGGGTTCACCGCGCACCTGGGTGACGTGCAGATCGACTGGGCCGTGACCGGCGCGTTCGCCGTGACGGCCATGGCGGCGTCACTGATCGCCGGCCGGCTCGCCCGCGGACTGTCCGACACGGTGCTGAAACGCGGATTCGCCGTTCTCGTCCTGATCGTCGCGGTCTACGTGGCCGTGCAGGCCGTGATCGTGCTGGTCGACTAGGACAGGGCCAGGAACAGTTTCTCGAGTTCCTCCACGCGGAGGGGCTTCTTGTCACCGGTGTCGCCCTGGTCGGTGAGACACTCCTTCATCGCGGAGCTGATGATCGTGAAGCCGGCGCGGTCGATGGCGCTGGAGACGGCGGCCAGCTGGGTGACGACCGCCCGGCAGTCGGCGCCTGATTCGACGGCGGCGATCACCGCGGCGAGTTGCCCCTGGGCTCGCTTGAGCCGGTTCATGGTCTTGCGCAGATCATCTGGCTTTGTCGGGTCTGACTTCATGTGTATAAAATACCCCATGGGGTATCAACTCTCAATAACAATCGAGGAATCAGCCACACCATGAGAATTTCGGCAGCGTTCACCGAACTCCGCACCTGGCCTCGTCGAAGACGGATGGTCGCAGCCGGCATCGGCGCGGCGGCGTTCACCGCGCTGACCCTCGCGTCGGGCTCCGTTGCCGTGGCCGGCGGATCACTGATGTTCCCCGGTGCCGTCTGGGCCTATGCGGTCACGGTCGTCGGGGCCGGGCTGATCGGCCTGGTCGTCGCCAGCTACTTCGACGCCCCGATCGGCGGGGAAGCCACCCGGTGTGACGTGCGCTGGCCCGTGCTCGGCCTGATCGCGGTCTACCTCACCACCGAACTGTGGGAGGCCGTGCCGCTTATCGCCGGCGCGGTTCGCCCGGTCGTCGCCGTCGCCGCGATCGCGCTACTGGTGTGGGCACTGCTCGAACGCCTGGGCAGTGAGCACCGTGCCGTCAACGACCGGAATGAAAACGACGAGGACGGCGAGGTCTGCACGACCTGCAAGCCGCTGTTCCCGGCGACGCGGAGCCGCTGACGCCGTCCGGGCACCTGAGCGTCCACCCAACCGGCAACCCACGGGAACCGGATAGCCCTCGGCAGGGCAGCGGGGCGCGGATACCCCGTGCCCTGCCGAGGCAGGTGCCTAGTAGCTGCGCGGCTGGCGCGGCGGGCGTTCGGTGCGACCCTCGCGACGGACCGGTCCGCCGCCGTCGGCACGGATTTCGATGAGCTTGCCGCTGATGCGGGTGTTCTCCAGTCGGCCGAGCACGTCGCCCGGCATGTCGGCCGGCAGCTCGACGAGCGAGTATTCCGGGTTGATCTGGATGTGACCGAAGTCTTCGCGGCTCAGGCCACCCTCGTTGGCGAGAGCGCCGACGATCTGGCGCGGTTCCACCTTGTGGCGCTTGCCGACCTCGATGCGGTACGAGGCCATCGCGCGGTTGTTGTCGCGGGGGCGGCGTTCCACCCGTTCCACCCGTTCGCCTCGCTCTGCGCGTTCGTCACGGCGGTCGCCGCGACCGGCGTCGGCGCGGGCGCGCTCTGCCCGGTCGCCGCGGTCGGCGCGCTCGGGCCGCTGCGCGCGGGCATCCGCCTGGGTGAGCAACAGGGGAGTCTCCCCCTGGGCGACGACCGCCAGGGCCGCCGCGACATCCGCTTCGGGCACGTCGTGATGGGCGACGTAGTGACCGATGATGTCGCGGAAGGCGCCGATCCGTTCGGCCTGGCCGAGGGCCTCGGTGATGGCATCGTCGAAGCGTGCCAGACGGGTGACATTGACGTCTTCGAAGCTGGGCAGCTGCATCTGCGTCAGCGGCTGGCGGGTCGCCCGCTCGATGGCGTTGAGCAGGTGGCGCTCGCGCGGCGTGACGAAGCTGATCGCTGCGCCGCTGCGGCCGGCGCGGCCGGTGCGGCCGATGCGGTGCACGTACGACTCGGTGTCGATCGGGATGTCGTAGTTGACGACATGGCTGATGCGGTCGACGTCGAGGCCGCGCGCGGCGACATCCGTTGCGACCAGGATGTCCAGCTTGCCGGACTTGAGCTGGTTGACGGTGCGCTCGCGCTGCACTTGGGCCACATCGCCGTTGATGGCAGCGGCGGAGTAGCCGCGTGCGCGCAGCTTCTCGGCGAGCAATTCGGTCTCGTTCTTGGTGCGGGTGAAGACGATCATGCCCTCGAAGTTCTCCACTTCGAGGATGCGGGTGAGCGCGTCGACCTTCTGCGGGTACGACACCATCAGGTAGCGCTGGGTCGTGTTCGCAGAGGTCGTGGTCTTGTTCTTGATCGTGATCTCTTCGGGGTCGTTCAGGTACTTCTTCGAAATCCGCCTGATCTGCGGCGGCATGGTCGCCGAGAACAGGGCGACCTGCTTGTCGTTCGGGGTGTCGGCGAGGATCGTCTCGACGTCCTCGGCGAAGCCCATCTTGAGCATCTCATCGGCCTCGTCGAGCACCAGGTACTTCAGCTGCGACAGATCGAGGGTGCCCTTTTCGAGGTGGTCCATGATTCGACCGGGGGTACCGACCACGATGTGCACGCCGCGGCGCAGGGCGGAAAGCTGGACGCCGTAGCCCTGTCCACCGTAGACGGGCAGAACGTGCACGCCGCGCATGTGGGCGCCGTACTTCTCGAAGGCCTCACAGACCTGGAGGGCGAGTTCGCGGGTGGGGGAGAGTACGAGTGCCTGCGGGGACTTCTGCGCCATGTCGAGGCGCGCGAGGATGGGCAGCGCGAACGCGGCCGTCTTACCGGTTCCGGTCTGGGCGAGGCCGACGACGTCACGCCCGGCGAGAAGAGGGGGGATGGTGGCAGCCTGGATGGCGGAGGGAGTTTCGTACCCGACGTCCTTCAGCGCCTTGAGCATCGCATCATTGAGCCCGAGGTCGGCGAAGGTTTTCGTGTCGCGGGCAGTATCTGCCTCGCTCTGCGTAGAGGTGGTGTCAGGGGTGTGCATACTACAACGGTAATCCATCGGAGAGAGCCCCCCGTTCGTGCGCGAGGATAAGACCATGTCGACTATGCAGCAGCAACCCTGGGTGAAGAACTACCAGCCGGGTGTCCCGGCCGAAATCGAGCTCCCCACGGAGTCGCTCGTGGCGATGCTCGAGCGGTCCGTATTCGAGGCCGGAGACCACCCCGCACTGGAGTTCTTCGGGCGCCGCACCACCTACACCGAGCTCGGCGACCAGATCGACCGGGCTGCGGAGGGGCTACGGCACCTCGGGGTGCGTGCGGGCGACCGGGTGGCCCTGATCCTGCCGAACTCCCCTCAGCACGTCGTCGCCTTCTACGCGGTGCTGCGCCTGGGCGCCGTGGTGGTCGAGCACAACCCGCTGTACACCTCGCGGGAACTCCGCCACCAATTCGAGGACCACCAGGCCCGCATCGTGATCGCCTGGGACAAGTCCGTGGCCTCCGTTCGCGCCTTCCCGCACGACATCGAGATCGACCACATCGTCTCCGTGAACCTGCTTCTGGCGTTCCCGACCCTCAAGCGCCTCGCCCTGCACCTGCCGGTGAAGAAGCTGCGCGAATCCCGCAAGGCCCTCACGGCTGCCGCGCCGGGCACGATCCCGTGGAAGGAACTGCTCAGCCACGACCCGATCGACCCCGAGCATCCCCGCCCGTCGGTCGACGACCTCGCGGCCCTCCAGTACACCTCGGGCACCACGGGCCAGCCCAAGGGCGCCATGCTCACCCATTTCAACCTGTACGCCAACGCCCTGCAGGGCGAGGCATGGATGCACGGGGCCGAGTACCGCAAGGAGGTCTTCTACGCGATCCTGCCGATGTTCCACGCGTTCGGCATGACCCTGTACCTGACCTACGGCATCCGTAAGCAGGGTCTGCTCGTCTTGTTCCCCAAGTTCGACCCCAACTTGATCCTCGACGCCATGAAGAAGTCTCCCGCCACGGTGTATTGCGCGGTGCCGCCGATCTACGAGCGCACGGCCGTGGTGGCGAAGGAGCGCGGAATCTCGCTGCGCTCCTGCAAGTACTGCATCTCGGGTGCGATGAACCTGCCCGACCATGTCGTGGAACTGTGGGAGTCGGTGTCGGGCGGGCTGCTGGTGGAGGGCTATGGCATGACGGAGACGTCGCCGGTGGCCCTCGGCAACCCGTTCCACCCCACCCGCCGGCCCGGCACGGTCGGCGTGCCCTTTCCCTCCACGCTGATGAAGGTGGTCGACCTGGACGACCCCGCCGTGGAGGTGGTTCAGGGCCGGCCCGGAGAGCTGCTGCTGAAGGGCCCCCAGGTTTTCCAGGGCTACTGGAACAACCCCGAGGAGACCGCAAAGGCCCTCCTCCCCGGCGGCTGGCTGCGCACGGGGGACATCGTGACCGTCGACGCAGACGGCTTCACCACGATCGTGGACCGCGCCAAGGAACTCGTCATCACCGGCGGCTTCAACGTCTCGCCCTCGGAGGTCGAGGCGGTGCTGCGACTGCACACGGATGTCGTCGACGCCGCCGTCGTCGGCAAGGCTCTCGAACGCGGCGGGGAAATGGTCGTCGCGGCAGTCGAGCTGAAGCCCGGAGTGCCGATCGATGAGGATTCATTGCGGGAGCACTGCCGCGAGCACCTCGCCGCCTACAAGATCCCGCGCCGGATCGTTTCGATCGAGGACATGCCCCGCTCCATGCTTGGCAAGATCCTGCGCAAGCAGGTGCGCGAGCAGGTTCTGCCGGGGCTCTGAGGCTGGGCCCGTTCGAGGGAAGCCCCGAGCGTTCGGGCCGTTTTTTCAGGGGGCACTAGCACTGGGGATGCTGTCGCTGCGGGCAGTGTCCCTTCCCTATGGCAGCGTATTGTACATGTCCATTTCACAGCCGCCAGCAGCCCCGGCACAGCAGACCCCCGTCCCGCCCCACGTCCCTGGAAGCCCGATGCCGGTGAAGAAGTCCGGCAACGGTCTCGGCCTCGCCGCTCTGATCGTCGGTCTCGTCGCGCTGCTGTTCGCGTTCATTCCGGCCATCAGCCTGGTGGCCGGCTTCATCGGCTTTGTTGGCCTGGTCCTCGGCGTCATCGCCATCTTCCGCAAAGGAAGGTCGAGGGGTGTCGCCATTTCCGGCACCGCTGTTTCGCTGATCTCCATCATCGTGGCGATCATCATGTCGATCGTCTATGCGGCGGCCTTCATCACCGCCGTCGATGACGCGATCCAGAGCGAATCCAGCGTGACGGAACCAGGCGTAGCCGCAGCCGACGACGCAGCGGAACCCGTCGAGGCGGGCGACGTGGGCACCCGTGCCAACCCGGCCCCCGTCGGTTCGACGGTGACCATTGAGGAGTTCGGCACCCCGACGTGGGAGGTCACGCTTGGTGCGGCCACGTTGAACGCGACGGATCAGGTGAAAGCTGCGAACGAGTTCAACCCGGACCCGGAGCCGGGAAATGCGTACGCGATCGTACCCGCTACTGTGAAGTACATCGGAGCGGAATCCGGCAACCCGAACTTCAGTCTCGACTTCACGTATGTGTCCTCGGATGGTCGGTCGTACGACGGCGGATTCGTCTCGATGGATGGGCAGCTTTCGGATGTCGCTGATCTCTATACGGATGCCACCGCAACCGCAAACGTGATCATCGAGGTGCCCGCGACCGGTCCGGAGGCCGGCCTGTGGGGCGTGTCCTACATCGGCGGCGATCCGGTCTTCCTCGCCGTGCAGTAGCTGGTTCGACACGGACTTCGAGGGAGGCCCGGCGGACCCGCGCCGGTATTCTGAGATGATGACGACGGCACCCGAGAACGTCATGACGGATGCCCGGTTCACCCGCCTGCGCGCCGTGAACCTCGTCGTCGGCCTCCTCCTGCTGGCACAGGCCGTTCTGGTCTCCGTGGTCGTCCTGGCCCAGAGCGCCCCGGTGCTGCTGCCGGTCACGGCCGGCTTCCCCGGCGGGTCGGTGGATTCCCAGGCCGAACCGCAGGTCGTCGACCTGGCCGCCGTGAACCTCGGGGTAGCCGTCGCCATCCTGCTCGCCTTTTCCGGGCTCCTGCGCCTCGCCGCCGTGACCCCGACGTTCGCCGGCAGTTACCGGCGCGGTCTGGCCGCCGCACGCAACCCGCTGCGCTGGGTCGAGTACTCGCAGGTCTCCGCGATCACCGTGTTCCTGGTCGCCCAGCTCAACGGCGTCACGGAGGTGGGCACGCTGGTGGCGCTCTACGCCGTCACGGCCGGTGCCACGCTCTTCCTCGCCCTCACGGAGCGCGAACCGGCAGGCGGCTCGCTTCGGCCCTTCGTCTTCGGGGCCATGGTGGGCATCGTGCCGTGGGGAATCATCGCGTTCTATCAGATCGGCGCCGGAGTTCGCGGTGACGTGCCCGAACTTTTCGTGCGCACCGTCACCCTTTCGCTGCTCGCGGTGGCGGCCCTGGTCTGGACCAACGCGTGGCTCGGGCGGACAGGCGACAGCGCGTGGGCGCATCCGCACCGAGTGGAGATGGTCCAGATCGCCCTCGTCACGCTCGGCACCACGCTGCTGACCGGGCAGGTGCTGTGGGGCGTGCTGCTCTAGTTCGAGGCCTGGCCGGTAACGAGGCTCGTGGCGCAGGGTTTGGAAGTGGGCGCAGGGCAGAACGTGCGCCTGCTTCTACACGGTGCGCCGTGACCGATGCGGGCGCCGGGCCAAGGCGGGCTAGGTGAGCGCCCGGGCCACGTCCAGCCCGGAGCGCACGGCACGGGAGACCCCCGACGGATGCCCGTGCAGCCGCCCGAAACCGTCTCCCGCCACGAAAATGCCCGGCTGGTCCGCGCGGCGGGAGAACGTGGCATCGGGCACCGACTCCACCGCATTCGCGTACCGCCAGCGCTTGAGCTCCGAATCCACGACGGGCGCTCCGGGCAGCAGGCGGATCAGCTCGAACAGGAGCGCCGCCCGCGCGAATGTGGCGTCGGCTTCCCAGGTCGCCTCGGTCCACTGCGGGCTTGCGAAGACCTCGAGCCAGAGCTGGCCGGCGTCGTCCCGGTGCCTGACCCGAACCGCCTCGATGACGCCGTCGGGAGTCGACCGGCCCACGAGGTGACCCGGGAGATCACCCTGAGCGCCACCGTCGACGACGCAGAGCAGAACGGCCCGCTTGTCGTAGGTCACCTCGTGCAGCTCGGGAGCCACGAGAAGCCCGCTTCCGCGCAGGATCTTCACACTCTGCGGAACCGGTGCGGTGAGAACCACCGCCCGGCCGGCGAACGGTGCCCCGGAGCCGTGCGGCACCACGTGGATGAGCCCGGACTCCTGCACGACCAGGTGAGTGACGAAGGTGCTCCGCAGCGTCGTGCCGGCCGCCCACCGCTTGGCGATGTCGCCCGCGGGCTGGTCGAAAGCCCCGTCCGCGCGGCCCTCGGTCACAGGCGTGAACCGGGCGCCCGTTCGGTGCATGATCTCCTGCGTCACCTCAGGGTCGTGGCTGCGAACCGTGTCGACGGACGGGTTCAGCAGCCGGCCGTCGAGGGGCCGGCTGGACAGTCGACCGCCCGGACGGGAGCCCTTGTCGAGGAGCAGCACCGAACGGCCGCGCTCCTGAAGGTTCTGGGCGACCGTCAGCCCGCACACACCGGCACCGACCACGACGACATCCCACGTTTGCATGTCTGGAGGCTAGTGCACGCAGTCGTACGCTTGTTCTTGTTGCCACCGCCGCCGACATCGGCACGGATGCAGCAGCTCGCCGACCATGAAGAGGAGTCCCGCATGAAGATCGTTGTCACAGGTGGAAGCGGAAAGCTCGGCCGGACCGTCGTGAAGTACCTTGTCGCCGAAGGTCACGAGGTGCTGAACCTCGACCGTGACGGTGCCCGCAGCCATGACCTGGTGGTCGTGGACCTCACAGACTACGGCCAGGTCGTCGACGCGGTCCTCGGTATTGACGACCGGCACAGCGGGTTCGACGCCATCGTGCACCTGGGCGCGATCCCGGCCCCTGGCCTGGTTCCCGACGTGGCCACGTTCCACAACAACATCCTCTCCACCTACAACGTTTTCCAGGCGGCCCGGCGTGCGGGCATCACGAAGCTGGTCTATGCGTCCAGCGAGACCGTGCTCGGTCTGCCGTTCGACATCGACCCGCCTTACATTCCCGTGGACGAGGAGTACCCGGCCCGCCCCGAGAGCACGTACTCGCTGGTGAAGCACCTCGAGGAGCAGATGGCGATCCAGCTCACCCGGTGGGATCCCGAACTGAGCATCACGGCGCTGCGCTTCTCCAACGTGAAGGACCCGGAGGACTACGCGGTCTTTCCCGCCTTCGACGCCGACGCCACCCTGCGCAAGTGGAACCTGTGGGGCTACATCGACGGCCGTGACGGTGCCCAGGCCGTGCTGCGGGCGCTGCAGAACGCGAAGCCGGGCTTCGAGACGTTCATCATCGCCGCCGCCGACACGGTGATGAGCCGGCCCAACGCCGAGCTGGCCGCCGAGGTCTTCCCCGGCGTCGAACTCCGGGAGGTCGGCGAGAACGACACCTTGCTCTCCATCGACAAGGCCCGACGGATGCTCGGCTACGCACCGGAGCACAGCTGGCGCGACCACGTGTAGCCGTCGCCCGGAGGGAGCGGTAGAACTGTGGCATGACGACGACACCTCTCGTGCTGGGTCCCATGTTGCGGTACGTGGACACGGTTTCGGCGAGCATCTGGGTCGAGACCCGGGGCACGGCATCCGTCGGGGTCGACGCCGGGAACCGATCGTGGACGGCGCGGACCTTCGCCGTGCACGGCCACCATTACGCGCTGGTGCACGTCGACGGCCTGGGACCGGGCACCGTCACGCCCTACACCGTGTCAATCGACGGGGCACAGGTCTGGCCCCCGGCTGATTCGGTCTACCCGGCCTCCGTCATCACTACGCTGACGCCGGGCGCACCCCTACGGCTGTCTTTCGGATCCTGCCGCACCAGCGTGCCCCACGACAAGAAGGGCACGCGCACGCACGGGGTGGATGCCCTCAGGGCGTACGCCCTGCAGATGGCGGAGGGCGACGGAATCCTTTCCTGGCCGGACCTGATGCTGTTTCTCGGCGACCAGGTCTACGCCGACCTCACCAGTGAGGCGATGCAGGAGTTCATCCGCGATCGCCGCGACATCAGAGAGCCGCCCGGCGAAGAGCTGGCGGACTTCGAGGAATACGCGCACCTCTACAACCTGGCCTGGTCGGACACGGCGAACCGATGGCTGTTGGCCACCGTGCCCGTCGCGATGATCTTCGACGACCACGATGTGCGCGACGACTGGAATGCGTCGCTCAGCTGGAAGCGCCGGATGGAAGCCACGTCCTGGTGGCACGGACGGATCGTGGCCGGGCTGGCCTCGTACTGGGTCTACCAGCATCTGGGCAATCTCTCACCCGGGGAGCGTGCCCACGACGAGGTGTGGCAGGCAATCCAGACGCATGACGGCGCCGAAGAACTCGACCTCAGCTCGGTGCTCGACGGGTTCGCCGAGCGGTGCGACCGGGAGCCGACCACCTACCGGTGGAGCTATTGCCGCGACTTCGGTGAGGACCGACTGATCGTCCTCGACTCCCGCGCGGCGCGCGAACTCGATCCCCGGCGGCGGGCGCTGGTGGACGAGCAGGAGACGGCCTGGTTTGACGAACGGATGCAGGGCGGGTTCCGGCACCTGGTGGTGGCGACCTCCCTGCCGTTCCTGCTCCCACCGGGACTGCATCATCTGGAAGCCTGGAACGAGGCAATCTCCGAGGGAGCCTGGGGCAGGCTCGCCGCCCGGGTGGGGGAACGGCTGCGCCAGGCGCTCGACCTCGAGCACTGGGCCGCATTCCAGAGAAGCTTCCGGCGCGTGGCGGACATCATCACCGACGTCGCTGACGGCAAACGGGGCGCGGCTCCGCAGACCGTGACGTTCCTGTCGGGCGACGTGCACTACTCCTACGTGTCGGAGGTGGACCGCACCTCGGGCAGTCGCATCATCCAGGCCGTCTGTTCGCCGATTCGCAACCCGCTGCCCATCCTGTTGCGGTCCGTCTCCGCCGTCCTCTCCTATGGAATGTCCACCCGGCTGAGCGCGCTGCTGTCCCGGTCGGTGGGGGTTCCTCCTCCGCCGTTCCACTGGTCGGGCATCATCGGGCCCTGGTTCGACAACTGCCTGGCGACCGTCGCCGACACCCCCGATGGGCTGCGGCTCTCCTGGGCGTCCGGAGTCGTCGATGGCGGTGATCCGGCTCACCCGACGGTCACGGAACGCGCCGCGATCACGGTGGCACCGCGCCGCGACGCAACACTCGGCCGATGAAAGTTGTATTCGGTATTGAGGGCCGGTAGCTGGTTGGTGCACCTAGAGCGCCAGCAGCTGCGGTCCGCCCGGTGAGCCCACGCTGAGGCCGGCCCACGACACGAGGGTCCAACCGCCTTCGGGAGAGCCGGACAACTCGACCATCCCCGTGTTCTCGAGGTCGGTCGTGCCCGCGAACAGGGGCGACACATTGCTGGCGCGGGCCGCGGTCCACACGCGGATCGCCGCGCCGTGGCTGAACACCGCCGCCGTGTCGGCACCGGCGGCGGCAGACGCGATATCGGCGTCGAACCGGGAGAAGAAGCTGTTCCCGTCCAGGCCTTCAGGCATCCTGGCTGTCAGGTCCCCGGTGACCCAGGTCAGCACGGTTTCAAAATAGGTGCGAATGGATGCCCGGTCACTGAGTCCCTCGAGCGCGCCCGCTTCGATCTCGTGCAGCCCGGTGGCCACCTGAACGTCGAGCTGCAACGCGGTCGCCAGCGGCTCGGCCGTGAGCTGGGTGCGTACGAGCGTCGACGCGAAGATGACGTCGATGGACTCGAGGCGCAGGGCATCCGGAATCACCGAGGCCTGCCGGGACCCGAGCTCGGTCAGGCCGGGACCGGGGTGAGCGGTGTCGAGCTGGCCGAGCACATTCGCGGGCGTCTGGCCGTGGCGGATCAGGAAGAGTCGCATTATGCCCCCAGCATAGGCATCGCGGTCGGCGAGCGTCCGCAGGGTGAGGTCTTCGCAGCCGAGGGTGACAGCATGGGGGGAGCAGGCAGTGCATCCACGAGAGGGAGAAACCCCATGACGATCGTCAAAATCAACGCCATCACGGTACCCGGCGACAACGGCGACGAGCTGGCTCGACGGTTCGCCGCCCGAGCCGGTGCGGTCGACGACCGACCGGGTTTCGAGGGTTTCGAACTGCTCAAGCCCACGGATGACCGCAGCACCTGGCTGGTCGTCACCCGCTGGGCCGACGAAGAGTCCTTCCAGGCCTGGCTGACCTCGCCGTCCTTCGCGCAGGGTCACCGCGGCGACGACCCCACCGATGGTGCGGCGCCGGCGCGGCCCGTCGGCATCAGCAGCGAGCTGTGGTCCTACGAGATCGCCGGCGGCTCGACGGCCTGACGCATTCGCGTCCCCTGCGGTGCCCGAGGCCACGGCGCGTAACACGCAGCCGCGCGGCGAGAGGCCCGGTTAAGCTGGGCCGATGAGCGAACCCCGTGCACACGACGCCACGCAATTCGACGCCGTGCGCCCGGTCCGGTCCCTGGCTCTGCTCGATGCGTTGGCCATCCGGGTCGTCATCGCCGACGGCGCCATGGGCACCATGCTGCAGGAGCACAATCCCACCCTCCTGGACTACCAGCAGCTCGAGGGCTGCAACGAGATCCTCAACGTCAGCCGGCCCGACATGATCGAAGCCATCCACGATGCCTACCTCGAGACCGGCATCGACGCGGTGGAGAGCAACACCTTCGGCGCAAACTGGTCGAACCTCTCGGACTACGGGATCGAAGACCGCATCGAAGAGCTCGCCCGGCTGGGAGCGTAAATCGCCCGCCGGAGCGTGGACGCCTTCGAGGCCCGTGACGGCCGAATGCGCTGGGTGCTCGGCTCGATGGGCCCCGGCACGAAACTGCCCAGCCTCCGCCACACCACCTACGCCCACCTCAAGGCGACGTTCGCCGAACAGGCGCACGGTCTCATCCGCGGCGGCGCCGACGCCTTCCTGATCGAGACCTCCCAGGACCTGCTGCAGACCAAGTCCGCGGTGAACGGGTGTAAGCAGGCGATCGCTGAGACGGGCATCCGGCTGCCGATCTTCGCCCTGGTCACGGTCGAGACCACCGGCACCATGCTGATGGGCAGCGAAATCGGCGCGGCGCTCACGGCCCTGGAGCCGCTCGGCATCGACGCCATCGGCCTCAACTGCGCCACCGGCCCGACCGAGATGAGCGAGCACCTCCGCCACCTCTCCAAGTATTCGCCTGTGCCCGTGATGTGCATGCCCAACGCCGGCCTGCCCCAGTTGACCGCCACCGGTGCGAGCTACCCGCTCACCCCCGAACAGCTGGCCACGGCGCACGAACAGTTCGTCAAGGAGTTCGGGCTGGGCCTGGTCGGCGGATGCTGCGGCACCACGCCCGCGCACATGACCGCCGTGGTCGAAAGGTTGCGTAGTGTCACGGTGAAACCCCGCACCCTCGAACAGGACGCGGGTGTCGCGAGTCTGTACCAGCACGTCAGTTTCGACCAGGACAGCGCATTTTTGGCCATTGGAGAGCGTACCAACGCCAATGGATCGCGCGCTTTTCGTGATGCCATGCTTGCTGAAAACTGGGACGACTGCGTCGACATCGCCCGCAGCCAGGTGCGTGACGGCGCTCACCTGCTCGACGTCTGCATCGACTACGTCGGTCGCGATGGAGTCGCCGACATGAAGCAGGTCCTCTCCCGACTGGCCGGCGCCTCGACCCTGCCGCTCGTCGTCGACTCCACTGAGCCGGCCGTGCTGCAGGCCGGCATGGAACTCATCGGTGGGCGTCCGGTCGTGAACTCGGTCAACTTCGAAGACGGCGAGGGGCCCACGTCGCGGTTCGGCCGCATCATGCCGCTGGTCAAGGAGCACGGCGCGGCCGTGATCGCCCTGACCATCGACGAGGAGGGCCAGGCCCGCACCGCCGAACACAAGGTGCGCATCGCCACCCGTCTGGTGGACACCCTCGTGAGCACATGGGGCATGCGGGTCGAGGACATCATCGTCGACGCGTTGACCTTTCCCATCGCGACCGGCCAGGAAGAAACCCGTCGCGATGGCATCGAGACCATCGACGCGATTCGCCAGATCAAGGCGAAGTATCCCGGCATCCACACGACGCTCGGCGTCTCGAACGTGTCCTTCGGGCTCAACCCCGCGGCCCGCTCGGTGCTCAACTCGGTCTTTCTGCACGAAGCCACGGAGGCGGGCCTCGACTCGGCCATCGTGAACTCGGCCTAAATCGTGCCGCTCGCTTCGGTGCCCGCCGACCGCCGCAAGGTGGCGCTCGACCTGGTCTGGGACCGCCGCGAATACGACGCCGAGGGCACCCTCACCTACGACCCGTTGGTGGCCCTGCTCGACCTGTTCGCCGGCGTCGACTCCGCCGCCCTGAAAGACGAGCGCGCCGCCGAGCTCGCCGCCCTGCCGGTGGGCGAACGCCTGGAACGACGCATCATCGACGGTGAGGTCAAGGGGCTCGAGGCTGACCTCGACCTCGCCCGTGCCGGGGGGTTGAGCGCCCTCGATATTGTCAACGTGCACCTGCTCGTTGGCATGCAGGTCGTCGGTGCCCGGTTCGGCAGCGGCGAGATGCAGCTGCCGTTCGTGCTGCAATCCGCCGAGGTGATGAAAGCCGCCGTGGCCCTGCTCGAGCCGCACATGGAGAAATCTGAAGCGGCCGGCAAGGGCACGATCGTGCTCGGCACCGTGCGCGGTGATGTGCACGACATCGGCAAGAACCTCGTCGACATCATCCTCACCAACAACGGCTACGACGTGATCAATATCGGCATCAAGCAGCCGATTGCCGAGTTCATCCGGGTCGCCGAGGAGAACAACGCCGATGTCATCGGTATGAGCGGGCTGCTCGTGAAGTCCACGGTGGTCATGAAAGAGAACCTGCTCGAGCTCGAGTCCCGCGGTTTCGCCGACAAATGGCCGATTCTGCTCGGCGGCGCGGCCCTCACCCGCTCCTACGTCGAGGAGGACCTTGCCGCATTGTTCGACGGCACGGTGCGCTACGCGCGGGATGCCTTCGAGGGCTTGGCATTGATGGAACCGCTGGTCGCCGTCGCGCGGGGCGCCGACCCGGCATCCGTGAGTCTGCCGCCGCTCAAAATGCGCATCCACAAGCGCAGCCTGCTCACTGTCACGGAGCCGGACGCCATGCCCGCCCGCGCCGATGTGGTCGCCAACAACCCCGTGCCCATTCCGCCGTTCTGGGGCACCCGCATCGTCAAGGGGATCGCGCTGGCCGAGTACTCCGCGTTCCTCGACGAGCGGGCCACGTTCATGGGGCAGTGGGGTCTGAAGCCCAGCCGCGGCGACGGCAAGAGCTACCAGCATCTGGTGGAAACCGAGGGCCGACCCCGGCTGCGCTACTGGCTCGACCGCATCCTCTCCGAGGGTATGCTCGACGCCTCCGTCGCCTACGGCTACTTCCCGGCCTACAGCGAGGGCAACGACCTCGTCGTGCTGCACCACGGCGACGACCTGTCGGGCGTGCTGGGGGTCGCCGGCCTGCTCGCCCCCGACGGCGGCTCCGGCGGCCCCGTGGGTTCCGAACGCCTGCGATTCGTTTTCCCCCGGCAGCGGCGCGACCGGCACCTGTGCCTGGCGGACTTCCTTCGCCCACGCGAATCCGGCCAGACGGATGTCGTCGCCCTTCAGCTGGTCACGGGCGGAGCCAACGTCGACACGGTCACGGCGAAGCTCTTTGCCGAGAACAAGTACCGTGACTACATGGAGCTCAACGGGCTGACCATGCAGCTCACCGAGGCGCTGGCCGAATACTGGCACTCCCGGGTGCGGGAGGAGCTCGGCCTGGGTGCCGAAGACCCGGCCGAACTGGCCGGCATGTTCAAGCTCGAGTACCGCGGCGCCCGGTTCTCGCTGGGCTACCCGGCCTGCCCCGAGATGGAGGACCGCCGTACGGTGGTTGAACTGCTCAGGCCCGAGCGGATGGGTGTGGTGCTGTCGGAGGAGCTGCAGCTGCATCCGGAGCAGTCGACGGATGCGTTCGTGTTCCACCACCCGGAAGCGAAGTACTTTTCGGTGTAGCCGGTTCGGCCTGGGGTGGTCGGGCGGCCCTGCCCGGCCGGCCCAGCTTCGCTCGCCGGAGCGCGGCCAGTGCGGCCGGGCCCACCAGCACGATCCCGACCGTCGTGGTGATGGCGCGCACGGTGTCCCAGGTGAGGGTCGACGTCACGAGCGTGTACAGGGCGAAGGAGGCGAGGTTCTCGCCGAGCGTGGCATCGGCCGCATAGGAGATGTCGGTGCCCGAGCCCACCGCGAACGGCCAGAACCAGAGGTTCATCACCAGTCCGAAGAGGTAGGACGCCACGATGCCGTAGGCCACGAGCATCGCGATCTCGAGGCGGGCCGCGCCGATAGGTGCGGAACGGATGCGCGGCAGCAGCGCCGCCCCGGCTCCCACCCAGCCGCAGGCGAACATCTGGAACGGGGTCCACGGGCCGAATCCACCCCACAGGGCCGAGGACACCGCGATGGTGAGCAGGCCGAGCAGGAACCCGAAGCGGGCCCCGTAGGCGCGACCGGCCAGGATCAGCAGGATGAACACAGCCTCGACGCCGCCGACGCCGGTGCCCGCGATGCGCACGGCGGCGCCGACCGCGGAGAGCACCCCCAGCAGGGCCACGGTCTTGGCCGTGTACATCTGCCCGTCGAGGGTGAGCGCGAGGGCCACGATCAGGGCCGGCACGAGCGCGAAGGCCACGACCGGCGCGGCCGCCTGGGCGTTCTCCGGCAGCGCCGAGGCGAAGAACGGCCAGGCGAAGCCGGCGGCGGCGAGGATACTGCCGCCGCCGAGCACCCAGGCGGTCCAGCCCGTCCCGCCGGTGCGCCTCATGACCGCACCCGTTCCGGTTCGGTGAGAAGGCCGGCGGCCATGATGACCGTCTTCGTCGCCAGGGAGCGGGCGAAGTCGCGGTCGTGGGTGGCGAACAGGACCGCCGACGTGTCACTCGAGGCGTGCACTAGCGCGGCGGCGACGAGCGCCCGGGCCTGTGGATCGAGGCCGCGCGTCGGTTCGTCCACCAGCAGCACCCGCGGCTCGGCGGCCAGCTGGATGGCCATCACGAGGCAGAGGCGTTCGCCGGCCGAGAGGTCCCGCGGATGCCGCCGCATCAGGTGCGCCGCCTCCGCCACGGTGCCGAGCCCGAGCAGGTTCGCGAACCGGAGCGCGGTCCCGATCCCGGTTCCCCTCCCGGCCGGGGTCTTCAGCCGGCGGTCGGCCCGGCGGCACTCCTCGGCCACCGTGACGGCGAAGAGTAGATCGTCGAAATTCTCCGGTACCAGGGCCACGGCCGTGCGGCGGTATCGGGGGCGCAGCTGCGCCACGTCCCGCCCGGCCACGAGCACGCTGCCTCGCGTCGCCGAGAGGGCGATCGCGCGCAGCAGGCTGCTCTTGCCCGCGCCGTTCCGACCCTCGAGCGCCACCAGGTCGCCCGCGTAGAGGTCCAGCGACACATCGTCGACCGACCGCTCGCTCCCGTGCAGGACCGTGAGGTGACGGATACTCGCGAGCGGTCCCGCAGGCCCGGTGCCGGGGGTGGTCAGGGTACTCTGACCCTGCTGTGCCGCCCGCTGTGCCGCCTGCTGTGCCGCCTGCTGTGCCGCGACCAGCGCACTCGGCCGCTCGCCCGGGCCGAGCGCATGCACGCGCGCACCGCGGAGCTCGAGCCAGGCATCCGCCGCATTCGACCACTCCCGGGTGTTGTGCTCGGCGACCACGACGCAGACCTGGGTCTCGTGGGCCAGGCGGTCGAGCACCTGCACCACCCGCTCCCGGGCCGGGGTGTCGAGATCGGCCAGAGGCTCGTCCACGAGCAGCAGGATCGGCTGGTCGACCAGGGCGGCGCCGATGGCGACGAGACTGGCCTCGCCCGCCGAGAGCTCCGAGGTGCCGCGGCCGAGCAGATGCTCGATCCCCAGCCGCTCGGCCACCTCGCGCACCCGCTGCTCCACGAGGACCGGTGCGATGCCGCGCACCGCGAGGGCGAAGCCGATCTCGTCCGGCACGGTTTCGGCCACGAAGGAGAGCCGCACGTTCTGGGTGACAAGTCCGACGAAGCCGGCCGTTTCGCGCGGGGGAGTGGCGGCGCGGTCGGCGCCGCCCACCTCGATCGAGCCGTGCTGGGTGCCATCGGCGAAGTGCTGGAAGAGACCGCTCATGCTGTGCAGCAGGCTGGTCTTTCCCGATCCGGTCGGACCGACGATCACGGTCAGCGTGCCGGGAGCGAGGTCGAGGGTGAGTCCCTCGAGGTGCCAGCGCTCACCCTCGAAGCCAAGTGCGGCATCCGTCATCACGACGGGCTTCTCACACGCGCCGGCTGCCGCCCGGGTGGCGGCGAACCCGCGGGACTCCATGGACGCAGCAAGGCCGAGCGCCCGTTCCACGGTCTGCTCGAAGACCGGCACCAGCAGGGCCGGTGCCGACCGTTCGCCGCGCAACGCACCGGCCGTGCGTACCCGGCGCACCGCGTCGATCAGTGCCGGGAACGTCGCCCAGGCGATCACGAGCGACCGCGACAGGGCGCGCAGCGGGCCCCGGTTAGCGCCGCGGGCGAAGAAGCGGCGCACGTCGACGAGCGCGTTGAGCACACCGAACCCGAGGATCACCAGAGCGAAGGGCAGCGCGCTCAGGGCGGCATTGCCGAGGCCTCCGGTCGTGACGGGCCCGAACAGCGCAATGTGGTTGAACGGCCCATCGAGCGGCAGGCGCGGGAGGTCGAGCAGCAACAGGCCACCGCCGGGTGCCCCGCCGAAGGCCACCCGGTAGATCACGCGGATGCCCACGAACGCTCCGGCGAGCAACGCCGCCGAGCGCAGGGGGGAAAACCGGAAGCGCAGCACTAGCTTCCGGGGGTGGGCGTCTCGGTGCCGGTCGTGAAGACAAGGCCGACGGACTGGCCTGGTTCCAGTTCGAGGCTGCCGAGGCCCTCCTCGGCGTACTCCCACTCCGCGTCGGCGGTGGGCTTGACCCAGAGCGCCCAGTAAGCGGCGGCGGCGGGCATGGACGCGCAGGATTCGGTGAACGGGGTTTCGCCGGCCACGTCGATGGTTTCGTCGGCGGCCGGGCGGCCACTTACGCGGCAGACCACCTGGTCGCCCCACTCCGCGGTGCCCTCGGTTGACACACCGGCGGTCTCCAGGACCGTGCTGGCCGCGATCGTCTCGGCGGTGGCGGTGGCGACGCAATCCCTGATCTCGGGGGCGTCGAGCGCGCCGAAGTCGACGACGACGCTCACGCCGGCACAGGCCCCGTCGGCCGGAGCGGCGGTGGCGGAGGCGGAGGCGGTGGCGGAGGAGGCGGCGGGGGTGGTGTCGGTCTCGGGTGCGCCGGTGGTGCATCCGCTCAAGGCCAGCGCTCCCACCAGGATCAGGGTGGCCAGTGCTGTCAGCTTCATGTGCTCCAGAATACCGAGCGGCGGGTGAAGTCTGGTTTCTGTCACGCGCCGAGACGGGGGCACCGAGTGTTCACCGGGCCGACACCGGTTGGAGACCGGGAGACCTCCGGGCGTCAGCTTGAGGCTCATAGATTCGATGGCGTTGTACCTACCCCCTATGAAGGAGTCGCGCCTTGCGCAAGAAGATCGCTGTCTTTGCCCTTACCGCCACCGCCACTGCCACCGCAGTCGTCGGCATCGCCCCTGCCGCGCTCGCCGCGACCGGCCCGTTCGATTTCGTGCCTCTCGCCGGTTCCGCCTACGGCATGGGCAGCACCGACTGGACCCAGCCGTACCTGCTCCCGGAGGGTTTCACCCAGACCCTCGTGCACGACGAAACCGTGCTCGACGTCTACCCCGGCGTGGACGACCTGCATGACATGAATACCCAGAACGAGACCGGTGCCCAGGCCGGCCGCTACCTCTACAACACCTACGAGGTCGGCTCGAACGGTGCCGTCTCTGTGACCGACCTGAAGACCGGTGCGGTCAGCGTCATCGCGCAGCGCGCGGACTGGAACCGTCTCGACGGCATCCGCTGGACCCCCTGGGGCAGCCTCCTCGTCACGGAAGAGACCACCGGCGGCAAGGTCTTCGAACTGTTCTTCGCGAAGAACGACCCGACCACGGTCGAGCGTATCGAGGAGCGCACCGAGCTCGGAGCCCAACGTCACGAGGGCATCGACGTCACGGCCGACGGGTCCGTCATCGTCATCGACGAACTCAATGGCGGCTCAATCTTCAAGTTCGTGCCGACCGTTCGCGGCGACCTCTCCCAGGGCCAGATGCACGCCCTCAAGATCACCGGGCTGACGGATGCCGCTCAAAAGTGGAACCAGACCACCTTCACCGAGAAGGTGGGCGCCTTCGAATGGGTGGCCCTCGACCAGGCGCAGGTGCGCGTCGACGCGGATGCCGCGGCCAACGCGGTGAGCGCCACCGAATTCGGTCGCCCGGAAGACGTCGAGGTCATCGGCCAGACCCTGTACGTGGCCAACACGTCCGAGGAGCGCGTGGTCGCTATCGACCTCTCGAAGCTCACCGTCAGCAGCTTCGTCGAGGCCGGCGTGAACGTGCCGGTCGAGGACAAGGCCGCCGGGGTCAGCGGGTTCAACAACCCGGACAACCTTGCAGAGGGCCCCGATGGCGCCCTCTGGATCACGGAAGACAACAGTTTCAGCGACATCTTCCGGGCCGAAAAAGACCGGGACCACGACGGAGCGTCCGACAGCGTCGAGCTCTTCGCCTCGCTGACGGATGAAGGCGCCGAGACCACCGGGATCTACTTCGGCAAGAACCCGAAGGAGCTGTTCGCTACGGTGCAGCACCCCGACAAGGACCTCGCCGACGGCATCTGGAAGATCACGCGCGACTAGCCCCACCCCGGCGGCAGGCTCCTGCCGCGCCGAGGTCAGCCGCGCGAGGCCGTCGAGCATGGTCTTGCTGGGGGGCTCGGTGCTCCGGTCCGGCGGCGTCAGCTCCCGGCTGACCTCCCGGTAGCCTGCCTCCACCTCCACCTCCCGCATCCGGTCGACGGACGTGCGTCCACGCACCATCAGGGAGGTTTCGACGTCGAGTGCAGGGCCTTCACCTCCGGAAAGCCGCGAAGGGCGTGGATCACCTTCGTGTTCGCGCGCCCCTCCACCTCGATCAGGGTGACCGCCCAAATCGAGTTCGGGTCGCGGTCCTCCCTGATCCGCACGCCGAAACCCACGACGGTTCCCGAATCGGTCAGCCTCTCGAGCCTGCTGTCGACCGTGGACCGGGTGACACCGAGGTCGCGGGCGAGGCTGGCCACGGGCTCGCGGCGTTCACGCGGAGGGCGGAGAGCAGGCGGCGGTCGAGTCATCAAGGGGATACATTGCACATAGTGTATGTATCCAGAGGGCATAATGCATAGTCACCTGGGCAGAATGCGGCAATAATCGAATGGCGGCTGCACATTGCCCACGCATAGTGTTGTAATTCTGAACGAGGGGAGACGCGCGTGGTGCGCTTTGTAGACGTAGGAAACATCAACCGGTGGGCCGCCGCGACCGGTGTGGAACGCATCCTCACCGACATGGTCGAGTACCTCGAGCGGGACTTCCGCCGCTGGCCTACCTTCGACAAGGCACCGCGCGTCGCCAGCCACTCACCGCTCGGCGTGATCGAACTCATGCCCACGAGCGACGGCGTCACCTACGGCTTCAAGTACGTCAACGGCCATCCGTCGAACCCGTCGCGCGGCCTGCAGACCGTCACCGCCTTCGGCGTCCTCGCCGACGTGCAGAGCGGCTACCCCACGTTCTGGTCCGAGATGACCGTGCTCACGGCCTTCCGCACCGCCGCGACCTCGGCCATGGTCGCCCGCGTGCTGGCCCGCCCCGACGCCCACACCATGGCCATGATCGGCACGGGCACCCAGTCGGAGTTCCAGGCGCTCGCCTTTCGCGGGCTCCTCGGCATCAACCGGCTCCGCGTCTGGGACACCGATCCCGATGCCCTCGCCAAATTCGTGCGCAACCTGACTCCGCTCGGTTTCGAGATCCTGGTCGCCACCGGGGCGACGGATGCCGTGACCGGTGCCGACATCATCACGACCTGCACCGCGGACAAGGCGAATGCCACCGTACTCACCGACGCCATGGTCGGCCCCGGCGTGCACATCAACGCCATCGGCGGCGACTGCCCGGGCAAGACGGAGCTCGACGCGGGCATCCTGCACCGCGCCGACGTCTTCGTGGAATTCACCGCGCAGACCCGTATCGAGGGCGAAATCCAGCAGATGCACCCCGAATTCCCGGTCACCGAGATCTGGCAGGTGCTCCTCGGCGAGGCCGCCGGCCGCACCTCGGCAGCGCAGATCACGGTCTTCGACTCCGTAGGCTTCGCCATCGAGGACTTCTCGGCGCTCCGCTTCCTGCAGGATGCCGTCGACCAGACCTCGTTCTACACCGACATCGACCTCGTCGCCGACCCCGATGACCCGAAAGACCTCTTCGGTCTGGTCACCGCGGGCGCGCCCGTCCTCGTCTGACCCCGGTGTCCGTGCAGGCCCCGTCGGCCGTGGTGCTCATCCGGCCACATTTATTCTCGCCGAACCCCGAGACGGCCCATGACAACGCTTTCCAGTCACGGGACGCCGGGCACGACGCCGCCCTGGTGGCCGAGGCCGCCTACGCCGAGGTGACCCAGGTAGCAGGCACCCTGGAGGCGCAGGGCATCGCGGTGCACCTGTTCGATGACGACGGGCCGGGCCGCCCCGACAGCGTGTTCCCCAACAACTGGATCTCGACCCACGCCGGGGGTCACGTGGCGCTCTATCCGATGCACGCGCCGAACCGGCGCACCGAGCGTCGGGGTGACATCGTCGAGATGCTCAAGCAGCGCTACCGCGTGCAGGATGTCGTCGACTACTCCGGTCTCGAACTTGACGACGTCTTCCTCGAGGGAACCGGCGCCATGGTTCTCGACCATGCGGCGCGCATCGCCTATGTGGCCCGGTCGCGGCGGGCCGACCCGATTGCGCTCGAACGGTTCTGCACCAACTTCGGCTACGAGCCCATCGTCTTCGACGCGTCTGACGAGAACGGCACGCCGATCTACCACACCAACGTCATGATGTGCATCGCCACGGACTTTGCCCTGGTCGGTCTCGACCTGATCGAGTCGCCGGCCCGGCGCAGCCACGTCGTGGAGCGCCTGGCCGCGCAGGATCGTCAGGTGATCGCCCTCGACCGCGATCAGATCCGCAACTACGCCGGCAACGCGATCGAACTGCACGGCCGGAACGGACGGATGCTGGCGCTCTCCCGCCGCGCCCTCGGCAGTCTGACTGCCGAGCAGCGCCGGATCATCGAGCAGAGCTGCGCGATCCTGCCGCTTGACGTGCCCACGATCGAACTCGCAGGCGGCTCAGTGCGGTGCATGCTCGCCGGGATCCACCTCGACCGTCGTGCTGCGCTCACTTCTCAGGCGGCCGCTGCCGCCTGAGAGCTCAGGCGTTCCACGCTAGAGGCGTTCGTCCGGATGGATGCTCCTGGTTGCAGCCCGGCGGTTGCGTCCGCGAAACCAGTCCGTGGGGTGCACCTTCGGGAGGATCTTCGCAACCGCGAGTGCGGCGAACATGACCGTATTGATGGCGACGAACGCCGCAAGGATGGCGAATTCGTCCGATTGAAGCACCGTTGACGGAAGGAGGATTCCGACCGGAACCAGGGCGGGGAGAGCACCAACCATGATGGATCAGTCCACCCTTCGCAGTTCGTCGTGGGGTGCGGAGTGGACGACATGGCCCCACTGTGCCTGCCGGCCCAGGGTGATGTCGATGATCCCCTTGACGTAGACGAGGTCGAGGAACACATCGAAGATCAGCTCGGGGAAAAGCGTAAGCGCCAGCAGGCGTGCCCGTCGGCCGCCCGCCCAGACCGACACGACACGTTCGGCGATGAAAACGAGACCGAGGCCCAGCCAGAACGGAAACCAAACCCACGAATCGATCGCCAGAAGCGTCACGAGCACGAGCAGCAGGAACGCGCTGAGCGCGATGACGCTGTAGCCCAGGCCCAACTGCTGGGCCCAGTACCGGAAGGTGGACGGTGAGACGCCGTACGCCCCGATGTTCTCCAACGCGCCCCGTTGCCAGCGCAGACGTTGCACCCACAGAGTGCGAACGGTTGGCATTACCTCGGTGACGACCGTGCACTCCGAGGGAGAGATGATGAGCGCGCCCAGCGACTTCAGGGCAATGGTGAGCTCGTTGTCTTCCGTGAGCGCAGCCGTGTCATAGACATCCCCGCTGGCACCGGGAATCGTGTCGCCGCGACTTTCAGCCACCGTACGCAAGGCGGCGGGCCGGAATAGCGAAGCGGTGCCCGTGAGAACGAAGACGTGGCCCCGGCGACGGCGAATGTCACGGGAGTACCGAATGTACTCGTTGCGCTGGAACTGACCGAGAAGCCCGGAACCTTCCTCGCCGTAGAACAACCCACCGACCGCCATCAGCGCACGATCGCTGGTGAAGCGACCGACGGCGGCCTCCAAGAAGCCGTCGTCGAGACGTGTGTCGGCATCCAAGACCATGATGAGGTCGTTGTCGCCCTGGCCCGGTAGGAGCACCTTCAGGATCTGATTAAGTGCCCCGGCTTTCTTGAATGTGTTCCGGCGAGATTCGAAGATCTCCACCCCCAGCGATCGGGCAATGTCGACGGTCCCGTCGGTGCAGTTATCCGCCACGACCACGACGCGTTCCGGGCGGTGCGACTGGGCGAGCAGCGATGAGAGTGTCGCGAAGATCGAAGCCTCTTCGTTGTGCGCGGGCACCAGAACGGTGACGGTCACGGCGCCGGCGAAGACTCCGCGCGTTCGTGCCATTACGACTCCCGCCGAGAGGGGCGTGGTGCGCTGGTTTAAGGATCGACGGGCCTTGCTGGACGTTCCTCGTTCGAGCATTGCAATTCCTGCGGCGAAGAGGAAAGCCAGAGCAACGGCGCCGAGGATGACCCGCGGCGTCGGTGCCGCCAAATCATAGAGCACCCGCCACATTCCGAGCAGCAGCCCTTGGGAGGGCATTTCGCCCGCCGTCGGCGTTCCGGCGGCGACGACGAACCAGAGGAGGGCCGCTGCGCCTCCAGCCACAAGCCCGATGACGACGCCGACGCCGCGATCGAAAGTCTTTGCCCCCATGAGCGCAGACTAGCAGAGCAGGGGAACCTCGACCCTCCCGCTGCTGCTTCCGCTGCGGAAGAACTCGATCGCCGCCTCCCGGAACGCGCGTGACGTCGGGGCGTTGAAGTTATTGCGCCCGGGGACCTCGAAGAATTCTCCGCTCGGTGTGGCCGCGGCGAGTGCCTTGGAGGCCTCGAGGATGCTGTCTTTGGTCCCGGTGGCGAAGAGCAGGGGCTGCGTCGGCGCGTTGTCCGCGCCGGGTTGGGGGCCGCCGCGCATTCCCTCGACGAGGGCCACGAGGGCTTTGAGGTCGTTGCCGGGCAGCGCGCGGGCCATGGTCAGGTAGGCGCCGGTAAGGCGGTCGGCGACCTCGGTGCCGTGCTCGATATGAGCGCGGGCATCCGTGATCTTGAAGCGTTTGAGGGGGTCACCGTCGGGTATGCCGCCGAGCACGGCCCGCGAGATGCGTCCCTCCAGTTCGCGGGCGGCCTGCCAGCCCACGCGGGCGCCGAGGGAGTATCCCGCGTAGGCGACCTCGTCGAGCAGGTAGGCGTCGAGTACCCGCAACACGTCGTCGACCAACGCCTCCATCGTGTAGTCGGCGGGGGAGCGGGGCTTGTCGCTCAGGCCGTGCCCGCGCTGGTCGATCGCGATCACGTGGAAGCCGGCGCGGATGAGATCGCGCGTCCAGCCGGTGACGTGCCAATTGGCGACGGCGCTGGAGGCGAAGCCGTGCACGGCGAGCACGGTGGGGGCCCTCGAATCTCCGAATTCGTAGGTGGCCAGGTTGACTCCATCGGCCGAATAGACGAAGCGGTGCGGTGGTGCGGTGCGTTGTGACATCACGGACCATTGCATCACGACCATCCGGATTTCGGCCCACCAGATCAACTCTTGAGCAATCCCGCCACCCCGCTTTGCCAGCACTCTGCCAGCTTAAAATGAGGATACGTCCAGAAATTCCGGGCAGTCTTGAAACTTCGCCCGGCCGGATCCCCGACCGTGGAACGTCAAAAAAGAATCGTGAGCGCAGCCGCGCGCGCGCTTCGCCCTGTGAAAGTTATGCCAAACTCAGACTCGTCTTCCCCTTCGTCCGACCTTTTCCCCAGTTCAAAACCTGAATCGGACGCCATGCCGATCCGTGCGGCAGCCGCAATCGGCACCGACATCGGATTCACCCGCCATCAGGAAACGCGTCGCCGGCGTGGACGAAGTCGCCTTTTCGTGGCCGGTGCCGTCATCGCCGTCGGCGCCATCGTGGGCAGTGGATTCTCCGCCCAGTCTGCGTCGCAGGCTGCCGAGGCCGAGCAAAAGAAACGCATCATTGCCACCGCAGCTCTGGCAGCCGCCACCGGCCCTCATCCCGAGCAAGCAGGCAGTCTCGAGGGAGTCGTCCCGGCCCACGCCTCCGCGAGCGCCCGCACCACCCTTGCCGGTGCCACCGGCGTGATCGCGGCGGCCCAGGGCAAGACGGATGTCTCGGCCCTCTCGAGCACCGTCGCCTCGCTCAGCGAGTACACGCTTCTGGCCCCCGAGCGAGTTTTCGATCTTGTGGAGACGGTCACTGCCCAAGCCGAGGTCGTGAAGGCCTCGACCGCTGAGGCCGATCGCCTCGCCGCGGAGCAGGCTGCGGCTGCCACAGCGGCTGCCGCAGCTGCTCAGGCTGCCGCGGATGCCCAGGCGCAGGCTGCTGCCCAGGCGGCGGCTCCGAAGCCGGCAGCACCGAAGCCGGTCGCTCCTTCCCCGGCACCGCCCCGCCCCGCCGCCCCCACGAACCCCAGCGGAGCCCAGGCGATCGCCCGGGACATGATGGCGTCCAAGTACGGCTGGGGCGCCGACCAGCTCGGATGCCTGGTCAGCCTCTGGAACAAGGAGTCCGGCTGGAACGTCAACGCCTACAACGCCTCGAGCGGTGCCACCGGCATCCCGCAGGCCCTGCCCGGCAGCAAGATGGCCTCGGCCGGCGCCGACTGGGCGACCAACCCGGCCACCCAGATCTCCTGGGGTCTGAACTACATCGCGGAGCGCTACGGCGACCCCTGTGGAGCGTGGAACAAGTCGGTGGCCTCGGGCTGGTATTGATGGTCAACATCTTCGAAAAGTAGCGCACATTTGCGGCGCGCTACTAGAACTGAGATTTCATCAGTGCTGAAATTGGGGTATGGAAAACCTGGCCGATCTCAGCGACATCGAGGACTTCGACCGTCAGAACTTCGACATCAAGGAGCTTGACGACGGTGGCGTGCTCGGCGTCGTGACGGCCGAGACGTCCGGCGACGCGGCGTCCCTCGCTCGCAGAATGAGCGTCCTGGCCCAGCTCAGAGCGGATGCCTTCGCGGCACTGGTAGTCGACGGCGTCACCCCCGCGGGGCTCGGCCGGGGCATCCGCGCCACCGTGAACGTGACGGTGCCGGTGCCGGTGCTCACCCTCCTCGGCCGCGGCGACGAGCCGGGTCACCTTGAGGGGTGCGGGCCGATCGACCCCGAGACGGCCCGGGAACTGGCGGCCGGAGCGCCGAGCTTTACCCGCATTCTCGTCCATCCCGAGACCGGCGTGATGCTGTCGGTTGGCCGACATCAGTACCGGGTACCGAAGGACCTCCGACGGCTCCTTGTTATTCGAGACGAAACCTGCCGATTCGCCGGCTGCAACCGACCGGCGGCCCGCGCCGAGATGGACCACAGCCACGAATGGCGAGAAGACGGCATCACTCGGTACGATAACCTCGCCAGCCTCTGTGCGCCCGACCACCGGTTGAAGACCCAAACCAACTGGACGGTGACCCAGTCGCCGGGCGGCGAGCTCCACTGAACTGCGCCCAGCGGTCTCCACTACAGGTCCGATCCGGCAATACCCTTCGAGCCTCCGGGCGCCGTCGACGACCCACCGCCCTTCTCGGGCCGGCGTTCAGGGTCACAATGTCTGCGGAAGCTCCCTCTCGTGCTCACGCGAGCCCAGGGCGTAGCCTTAAGCCATGAAGCGCGCGCTCGCAATTGCCCTGGTGTCGGCCCAGTTCCTGCTACTCCTGGCGCTGGCCCTCCTTCCCCACGGCACACTGTGGCCGGCGAACCTCGCCGTTGTCGTCGCCGCGATCGTGCTCGCTGTCGTAGGCGCGGTCTTCGCCGTGCTCGGCGTGCTCGGCCTCGGACCGGCCCTCACCGCGAGTCCGATTCCGCGGGAGCACGCGCCGCTGGTCACCACCGGTGTATACGGTCTCGTGCGCAGCCCCATCTACACCGGTCTGATGATCGGCGGCCTGGGGCTCGTGCTGCTCGGCGCATCGGTCTGGCATCTCGTAGCCTGGCTCGCCCTCGTGCTGTTGCTGGCGGGCAAGGCGCGCTGGGAAGAGCGGATGCTCGTGGCCGAGCAACCGGACTACGCCGCTTACGGCGCCCGCGCCGGCCGCTTCCTCCCCGGGGTGGGCCGGCTGAAGCCGTGACGTGGTGAACCAATCGACGGAGATTTTGGAGCACAGTGCTTTTCGGCCGGGTTTTGGGACATTTCGGCCAGATTCACCGTCGAATTCGTTCAGGACGCGGAGCGGAACACGAGGGCTAGAACATGACGGCTAGACGAAGACCAGAACCAGCCGCACGACGACAGCCAGAATCGCGACTCCCGACAGAGCCAGCGACGCGAGCACCAGCCCTCGCCCTCGGGCGCCGGCCGGGATCACACTGAAAGCCCGCAGTGAAAGGGAAAGCCCGATCAGGGCAACGAACAGCGCGGGAAACGGCAGCAGCACCGCGAGGACGACGCTGACGACCGACACCCAGAAACCCGGCACCCGGCCGGGCGTCTTCGACCAGTCCAGGTGCGGCGCACCGAGATTGAGCAGGTTGTTGCCCTCCATGTTCGCGCGCGGGTCGGTCACGTGTCGCTCCTTCAGCTTGTCCTGCCAGTCTCACACGCGCCACGAGCGCCTGCCCGCGTGCCGGCCCGCACGCGGGGACCGTTACCCTTGAGGAGGCCCGGGAAGGAACTTCGATATGAGCGAGCTTGCGGGTGAACTGGCGCGGGTGCGCGAAGCCTTCGACAAACCCACCCTGCGCCTGCTGGACCGCAAGTGGGCGCCGTTCGTGCTCGTCGTGTTCAAGTCCTCCTTCAGCCGCGACCGGCGCAGCGTGCGGGCCGATCTGCTGCACACTCAGGTCGACGCCTACCTTGCCGACCTGCGCTCGGTCGGCAGCGATGTGCCGGGCAAGACCGGTCGGGCCCTCTGCGTGCAGTGGATGAACGACCAGTGGCTTTTCCGCGAAACGGGGGAGGGCGACGAAGAACACTACTCGCTCACCTCGCACGCCCTCGAGGCGCTGCTCCTGGTCGAGAGCCTGTCCCGCGATCGGGCTTTGATCAGCGAATCCCGTCTCACCACGATCGTCGATACGGTGCGTCACCGCGCCACGCAGGCCAACCCTGATCGGGAGGAGCGCATCCGTCGCCTCGACCGGGCGATCGCCGAGAACGCCGCCGAGCGTGACCGCCTCGCAGCCGGCGGCGAGATCGCGCCCGTCTCGAACGAGCAGATGCGCGAGGGCTACGCCGACCTGGTCGACCTGATCGGCCAGCTGCCCAGCGATTTTAAACGCGTCGAGGAATCCGTCGCCGCCATGCACCGGCAGATCGTCAACGATTTCCGCGGCGAGGAACGCCCGATCAGCGAGGTACTCGACGAGTACCTCGTGAAAACGGATGCCCTGATGACCTCGACCCCGGAAGGTCGCGCCTTCGAGGGGGCCTTCACCCTGCTGCGCGACGACGACCTGCTGCGGGAGCTGGGGGACGACCTGGAGACGATCCTGCTGCATCCGTTCGCCCTCGAACTCAGCGCCACCGACCGCCGCAGCTTCATGGGCACCGTGCGCCTGATCCGCAAGGGCATCGATGATGTGCTCACCCAACGCAACGGGTTGACGACCACCCTGCGCGAGCACATCGTCAACCACGACGTGGTCAAGGACCGCGAACTCGAGCGCCTGCTGCGCGAGATCAACAAGGAACTCGCGACCTGGATGCAGACCGCCGGGCCCCGCAGCACGGTCACCGCCGAACTCATGCCGGGAACCCTCGACGCCCCGCACCTCCGCGAACGCTTCTACGACCCGGGCGCCCACCGCGCGCCGCCCGAGCTGCAGGATGTCTCCGACGACGCCCCACCGCCACCGAGTCTCGACGAGATGCGCACGCAGGGCGGCCCGCTGCTGGGGGAGCTGCGCGACGCGATCGTGACGGCCTTCAACCACGGCGACGCCGCATCCGTCGGTGACGCCTTCAACGACCTCGACGTCACCCTGCGCCGCCCGGTCGAGATCCTGGGGATGCTGCAGATCGCCACCCAGATCGATGCGGTCAGCCGGTCCCAGACGCTCGAACGCTTCGAAACCGTGCGACCCGACGGCTCCACCCGCAGCTTCGAGGTGCCCCGAATCATGCTCAGCGACGACGAAACTGCGGCGCTGTCCGCCCTGAACTACGGATCCGACAATGACTGACGAGCCCACCGCCGAGCACACCGACATCGATTCGCCCAGCTTGTCCCTCTTCGAGGGCGACGAGGGCGGGCTCACCGTGGAGCAGCGTCGCACCCTGGTGCTGCTGCTGAAGCACCGTTACATCTCCGCCGCGCTGCAGCCGGCCGAATGGCAGACACTGCTGCGCTCCCAGAGCCTGCTCAAATCGCGACTGAACGACATGTTCCTCGATCTGCATGTCGACCTGCACTACGAGGTGGCATTCAAACGGCAGGCGGTCGCCGAGGGCGGAGACCGATTCCCGACCCTGCTGCACGACGTGTCCTACACGCGGGAGGAGACCATTCTGCTCGTGCTGCTGCGGCAGCGATTCCGCAGCGAGCGTGCCAACGGCCATGACATCGTCATCGTGGACCGCGACAACCTGGTGGAGAACGTCGGTCATTTCCGGCCCGAACACGCCACCGACCGCTGGGGCGACGCCCGAAAGGCCACGGCCGCCGTCGACAGCCTCGCGAAGGCGCGGGTGCTGCTGAAGACCAGCGACCCCGACCGATTCCGCATCTCCGCCGTGATCGAGGTGCTGCTGCCGGTGGAACGGCTGAGCGAACTGCTGGAGTGGCTGGTCACCCAGAACTCCGATTCCGGCTCGGAAGCCACCGATCTCGACGATCTGCGTCTCCTGTCCGAAGCCCTGCCGGAGGCCCTGTCATGAACGATTCCCCGCTCTTTTATGTCGATGGCCTCACCGAGGGCACCACGCAGTGGCGCGCCGAGTCGTTCCAGATGGTGAACTGGGGTGGCTTTCAGGGCCACCACGAGGTTGCTTTCGCGCCCAGCGCCACCCTGGTGTCCGGGGCGTCCGGAACCGGCAAGAGCAGCCTGCTCGACGCCTACCTCGCCCTGATGATGCCGTCGGACACCCCCTTCAACGGCGCCTCCAACGACGCCGGTTCCGGGCGGGCGCGCAGCGCCGACCAGCGCAGCCTGATGACCTACCTCAAGGGCAAGACCGACGCCAACCGGGAGGCCGGCACGGGCGAGCTGCAGGACCAGGTGCTCCGCGGTGCCCACGAGTCCACCTGGGGTGCCGTGTCGATGACCTTCATCGATGACAACCAGCGCCGTTTCACCGTGTTGCGGGCCTACTTCGTGCCCCGCGGCAGCACCCGGTTCGGCGACATCACCATGAAGATGGCCACGATCGACGGATACCTCGACCTGCGCGACCTGGCCGAGGTGACCGAGTCCCGGTTCGACAAGCGCGCTCTCAAATCCCGGTTCCCCGAACTGGATGTCTTCGACACCTATGCGGCGTTCGCCCAGACCCTGTACACCCGCCTGGGCATCGGCGCCAACGGTGAGGGCGGCAAGGCGCTCCGGCTGCTCGCACGCATCCAGGCCGGCCAGCAGGTGAAGACGGTCGACGGGCTCTACAAGTCGATGGTGCTGGAGGAACCGTCCACCTACGCGGCCGCCGACAAGGCCGTCGCCCACTTCGAAGACCTCGAACGGTCCTACGGCGCCATGGTCGCCGAGGCGCAGAAGGCCAAGGTGCTGGAACGCCTGCCCGACCTGCATCGCGTCTACGAGACGGCGACCGATAAGGCCGACCTGATCGACACCTTTGGCGTGCACCGCTCCGGCGACACCCCATTCGTGCTGTGGCAACTCCGCACGGAGCAGAGCCTGCTCGAGGAAGCAGCCGACGTCAACCGGGTGCAGCGGCGCGACACCCAGCTGCGCTCCACGACGGCCCGGGATGCCGAGACCGCGTTGAAAGCGCGCGTCGCCGACCTGCAGCGCCAGCAGCGTGACAACGGTGGCGACGTGCTCGTCAGCCTGCAGAACGAGCTTGGCCAGCTCACCGACAAACGCGACGACGTGGCCGCCGAGCGCTCCAAGTTCGACGAGCGCATCCGGCCTCTCGGCCTCTCCATCGACTCCGGCGACGACTTCGATCGGGCCCGCGCCGCGGCCGACGGGTTCCTGTCCGGCTTTCCCACTGCCGAGACCGACCTCGAGAACACGAGAAGCGCGCTGCAACGCACGGCCTACCCGGTCGAGGAGAACCTCCGCACCCTGGGGCAGGAGCACCAGTTCCTGTCCGGGCGGGCGAGCCTGGTTCCCCAGCACCTGCACAGCGCACGCCTGCTGATCGCCGAGGCGTCGGGCATCCCCGCCGAGGAGCTACCCTTCCTCGCCGAACTGATCGATCTGGCCCCCGGCGAGGACGCCTGGCGCCAGGCGGCCGAGGTCACCCTGGCATCCGTCGTGCGCGTCCTGCTCGTCGACGAGACTCGTCTGCGCGCGCTGAGCCTGGCCATCGACCCGCTCCGCATCCCCGTGCGCATCCACTTCGACGGGGTGCCGCTGCGCTCGCACGAGCAGATCGACGGTGACCCGCGCTTCGTGTCGGGAAAGCTCGTCTTCAAGGACTCGCCCTTCAGCGGTTGGGTGCGGGACCGGGTACAGGCCGCGAATCTCGACGCGGAGTGCGTCGCCACGGCCGCCGACCTCGTCGGGGACGGCCCGAGGGTCACCCCGAGTGGGCAGACCCGCAACGGTTCCCGCGGCGCCCATGGCTGGAACAGCGACCAGAAGTCGATCATCGGCTTCTCCAGTCGCACCCGCCTGCACGACATCGACGAGGAGTTGGCCCGCCTGCGGCTGGAGGCCGACAGCCTCGCGCGTGAAGCCTCCGCGCATGGTGCGAGCCTCGCCAACCTCCGGGCCCGCAGGGCCGCACACCAGTTCGTCGTCGACGCGGCCTGGCCGGCCATCGACGTGCAAGCCGCGGATGTCCGCATCGCTGAGAAGCAAGCCGAGCGCGAGCGCGTGCTCGCCGACAGTGACGTGCTGCGCGCCCTGAAAGATGAGGAAGAGCGGCTGGCCGCCGAACTGGAAACAGCCCAGAAGCTGAAGCACGCCACGGAGGTTGCCCTGCAGGCCCTCGTCGCCGAGCAGGGCCGCATCGTGGACCGGCAGGATGCGGTGAGCAGCCGCCTCGACCGCATCGATGGTGATCCGGAGACCGCGCTGTCACTGTCGGAGGAGCACACCACCCACCTCGACGCCCAGTTCGCGGCTGTCGCCGACCAGCATGACCTCGACGCGTTCGACGGGGCCATCAGGCGGCTGCGCGAGCGCCTCACCGAGCAGTCCAGCCAGGACCGGGACAGCGCCGCGGGCGCCCGCAACACTCTGGTCGGCATCTTCGAGACCTTTCAGAACCGCTGGCCCGACCCGAACATCGGCGTCTCGCTGGATTCCTACCCGAGCTACCGGGACATCCTTGATGCCGTCTACACACTCGGCCTGCACGAGCGGCGTCAAGAGTGGAAGCGCCGCCTCGCGCTCTGGAGCGGCCAGGACCTGGTTCCCCTGGTCGGGGCATTCACCTCCTCCATCGAGGAAATCGAAGATCGCCTCCGTCCCATCAATGAGATCCTCACCACGCTGCCGTTCGGAGCCGGGCGCGACCGCCTCAAGATCGCGTTGCGTCGCCTCCACCGCGACGACGCCACCGCGTTTCGCACGGAACTCAAGGTGCTGTCCTCCGGATCCACGGACGCCTTCACCGACGAGCAGACCGAAAGCCGGTTCACCCGGTTGCAGGCGTTCATGAACCTGATCCGTAAGTCCGCCGACGGTCCGCGCCAGGAATCCCAGCGCGATCTGCTGCTCGACGTGCGCCGGCACGTGGAGATCACCGCCGTGCGCACCACCCCGGAGGGCGTGGAAGTCAGCACCTACTCGTCGCTCGGCGGCAAGAGCGGTGGCGAGTCCCAGGAACTGGTGGCGTTCGTCGTGGGAGCCGCCCTGCGGTTCCAGCTCGGCGACGAGAGTCGCACCCGCCCGCGCTTCGCGCCGGTCTTCCTCGATGAGGGTTTCGTGAAATCGGACTCCGAGTTCGCCGGCCGTGCCGTGTCGGCGTGGAAGGGACTGGGCTTTCAGCTCATCATCGGTTCCCCGCTCGACAAGGTCACCGCGCTTGAGCCGCACATGGAGCTGGTGCTCTCGATGACCAAGAACAACAGCACCGGGTTCTCCTACATCACGCCGCTCTCGTCGCCGGTGCGTTCGGGTTAAGCTTCGCGCAGGGCCCAACCGCGACAGGGGAAGCCCTGGTTTCGGCGGGCCCGCACAGTAAGATTTTGTAGCGTGGCCGCAATTAAGGTGATCGTCGACGAGGGGCTAAAGATCGCGCTTTCCGCCGTCCGGATGGCGGTGAAGAACGACATCATCGTGGGCGCTCTCGGTGATCACGCCGACTACGATCCGGAACGCTACGCGGCGACCGCCCGTCACGAGCTGCACCTGCTCACCCGGCAGAACGAGCAGTACGCCCGCCGGGTCAAGGACCAGCGCAAAGAACTGACCAGGTCACGGTGGACCTCCGATCTCACGGAAGACCAGCATCACGACATCATTCAGCTCAAACTGCGCCGCCGCGTGCACGAGAAGCTCGCCGAGGCCCTCGAGGCCGTGGCCGCCGACGACGACAAGGTCGCGCGTCTCGTGCGGCGGGCTCAGCGGGCCGCCAGCGACGAGGTCAGTGACGCGGTGTCATCACGCCTGATCAGGCTGAACATAGACTGGCATGACCCCGATTACGAGGCCCGGCGGGAGGCCCGCACCGAGGTGTTCCTGCACATCGACCTCGCCCTTTTGAAGCTCAAGCATGACGCCGCGACCGACCTGTCCGCCAGCGACTACTGACTCCGGACTCAGCTGCGGGAGAAGAACCGAGCGAAGAAGCCGGGGGTCGGGGCGTCTTTCTCGTGTCCGCGGCACCGCTGTGCCCCCGGAACGCCTCGCATCACCTGGTCGACGTGCTGGCCGCACCCGGCCCAGGTCGTTTTTCCACACTTCTTACACGTAACTTGACGGCACATCCGTTGAACCCTTTCGTTGAACTCGTCCGCCCAACATACCCCATGGGGTATCAGTTACGCTGCACGGCGTGCCCGCCAGGCGCGCCACGCACCGGTCGACCACAGCGCCCACGCCACGAGCACCGGCTGGAAGAGCAGGCGGATGCCGCGGGACAGGTCCGAATCCAGGCCGAACGAATCGGTGGCCGTGACGAACTGGGAGATGTTGCCGGGGAAGATTGCCAGGAAGAACAGGGCCACGACCCAGCCCACCTGCACCGTGCGCCTGGCCAGCAGCAGCAGTGACAGGCCCAGAGCGATCTCGACCAGGCCCGACGCAACCACGACGAAATCACCCTCGAGCGGCAACCAGGTGGGCACCTGGGCGAGGAACGCCTCACGGTTCCACGCGAGGTGGCTGATTCCGGCGACGAGCAGGAACGCCCCCAGAGCCAATCGGCCGATCAAGCGGGGGATCGAGGTGCGGAGGGTGCCGGTGGCAACGTCAGCGGTCATGAATCGACTTTAGCCGCGATCTCGGCGTCCGTTCGGGCGTTGAAGATGCCCCACATGATGTGCGTCGGGCCGCTGCCGTCCCTGCCGGGCGCCGCCGCGCGGCTGATCCACCGCTCGGCGGCCGCGGTGGCGCCGAGCGCGGTCAGAGACGGCGCGATCCGGGACTTGCGAATCTTGCCGGCCATCACGCCGCCGTCCGGCGCAAGCCTCCAGCCGCGGCTGGAGGCGAGCACCTGCCCCACCTCTTCGTCGGTGAGCCACCGGGAAAAGCTGCGGCTGGGTGGATCAATGTCGGTGAGCTTCACGCGAGTGCCACCAGTTCGGCCTCCAGGCGTTCCACATCGACCCGGTGGCAGAGTTCCGTGGCCGGTGTCATCGCGGTGGCGGTGCCGGCGGCGACGGCGGCCCGGAACGCCCGGTCCACCGGGAACCCCTGCGCGATCCGCAGCACGAACGCACCGAGAAAGCTGTCGCCGGCCCCGACGGTGCTCTGCACCGTGACCTGCGGCACCCCCAGACGGATGATCCCGCTCGCCGAGGCGAGCACGGCTCCCGCTCCGCCGAGCGTCAGCGCGACGACTTCCGCGGACCCGCGGGCGACGAGCTCGGCGGCCGCGTCGATCTTGCTCTGTTCGGTGTCGAGGGTTGCGCCGACAAGCTCTCCCAGCTCACGCCCGCTCGGTTTGACCAGGTAGACCCCCTCGTCGAGCGCGGCCGCGAGCGCGGGACCGGACGTGTCCACGATGCAGCGGGCGTCGCGCCCGTGCGCCAGACGGGTGACCCGGGCGTAGAAATCGTCCGGGACTCCCGGCGGCAGGCTGCCGCTGGCGACCACATAGCCGCCGACCGGAATCGACTCTCCGACGACCGCGAGACAGGCCCGCCACTCGGTTTCACTGAGCTCGGGGCCTTCCAGCACGAAGCGGAACTGCTTGCCGGTGCCCGTCTCGTCGACGGTGAAGCTCTCGCGGGTGCTGCCGTGGATCGGCACCGCCAGGGTCGGGATGAGTTCGGCTTCGATCAGCCGGCGGAAGGCCTCCCCGGTGGGGCCGCCCGCGGTGTACACGGCCAGGGCCTGCCCGCCGAGACGTTGCACTACCCGAGCCACGTTCACACCGCCGCCACCCGGGTCGAGGCGGGACCGGCCACAGCGCATCTTGTGTTCGCTGACCACGTGCTCGGTTGACGTGCTCACGTCGAGAGCAGGGTTGATGGTGAGGGTGAGAATCGGCCGCAGCAGGGCGGCCCTGGGGGAGTCCATGGTCCCAGCGTAGAAGACTTCCCCGCACGCCTCGTGCTGGCGCGGGGTCGGGCCGATAATCGGAGCATTCGCCCCATGACAGAAGGAGGCTCCACCATGACGACCCAACTCAATCCCTACCTGGGGTTCCGGGATACGACCCGGGAAGCGATGGAGTTCTACCGGACGGTGTTCGGCGGCGAGCTGACGCTGAGCACGTTCGCCGAGTTCGAGGCGAGCGACGACACGGCTGAGCAGGACAAGATCATGCACGCCATGCTGACCACCGACGACGGCCTGGTGCTGATGGCTTCCGACACCCCGAACCGGCTGGAGCACCGTCCGGGCACCAACTATTCCGTGTCGCTCAGCGGCGACGACGAACCGGTGCTGCGCGGCTACTGGGACAAGCTCGCGGCCGGGGGCACCGTCGTCATGCCGCTCGAGCCGTCGCCGTGGGGCGACAGCTTCGGCATGTGCGTCGATAAATTCGGCGTGAGCTGGATGGTCAACATCGCCGGCGCACCCGCATAGGTCGGTGGTGGGGTTCGCATTCGACACCGCGCAGATGCAGCAGCGTCTGCCGAGGCCCACCACTACGATGATGCTGTGAAGCCCTTCCTGCTGCTCGCCACCCGTTCTGAGGACGAAGCCGCCGATGACGAGTACGCCGGATTCCTCGCGGCCGGCGATCTGGAACCCGACCAGCTCCACCGGGTGCGGCTCGAGGCCGCGCCGATGCCACCGATCGACCTGAACGGATACTCGGGCATCATCGTGGGCGGCAGCCCCTTCAACGCGAGCGATCCCGCCGAGGTCAAGTCGTCCGTGCAACGCCGCGTCGAGGCCGAGTTAACCGCCCTCCTCGACCAGGTGCTGGCCCGGGACTTCCCCTTCCTCGGTGCCTGCTACGGCGTCGGACTGCTCACCAGTCATCTGAGCGGCAGGCTCGACCGCACCTGGTCCGAGGAGGCCGGGCCGACCTGGATCTCCCTCACCGAGGCCGGCGCAGCCGACCAGCTGTTCGCCGCGCTCGCGCCCACCTTTCAAGCTTTCGTCGGGCACAAAGAGGCCTGTTCAGAGCTGCCGCCCGGCGCCGTCTTGCTGGCGACCGGGCAGAACTGTCCCGTGCAGGCGTTCCGGGTCGGCAACAACGTCTACGCGACGCAATTCCATCCGGAACTGACCAACGCCGGCATCCTGACCCGCATCCGCATCTACCGCGAGTACGGCTACTTCGATCCCGACGCCCTGGACGACGTCATCGCGGCGATCGACGCATCCATCGTCACCGAGCCGGCCAACCTGATGAAGGCCTTTGTCCTGCGCTTCGGCAGGTAGGGCCGGCGGGGTCCGGCACGGGTCCGGCACGGGTCCGGCGCGGGTCCGGGACCGGTCCCGGATCTAGAGTGGTCCCATGGAACTCGAACCAACCGACCGTTCTGCGGCGGCGCTGCTGGAACTGGCACGATCACTCGGGGTTGACACCTCTTTCACCGGCTGGGACGGTGCTTCACGGGCGGTCGACGTCGGCACCCTGCGTAGGGTCCTGGGCGCCCTCGGCGTTCCCGCCGGCACGCCTGCCGAGGTTGATGCGGCGCTGACCGAGCAGAGCCTCGCGCCCTGGCGCCGGCTCCTGCCTCCCGTCGTGGTGCTCCGCGAGGGCGGCGAGGACGAGGTGCCCGTGCACACCGGCGCCGGTTCGACGGCCCTCGTCTGGATCGTCGCCGAGGACGGCACCCGGCACGAGGTGTTGCAGACGGGGCTCTGGGAGAAACCCCGCACCGTCGACGGTCGGCCGATGAGCCGGGCGACGTTCCAGATCCCGGCCGGCCTGCCGCTGGGCTGGCACACCCTGCACGCAGAGAGCGGAGACCACACGGCGCGCTGCGGCCTCGTCGTGACCCCGCCCCGGCTCGAGACCACTCGAAACCTGGCCGGGCATCGCGACTGGGGTCTGATGGCCCAGCTCTACTCGGTGCGCTCCTCCCGGAGCTGGGGGATCGGCGACTTCGCCGACCTTGCCGACCTGGCCGCCATCTCCGGCTCCCAGTACGGAGCCGACTTCGTCCTGGTCAATCCGCTGCACGCGTCCGAGCCTGCCCCGCCGGTCGAGCCCTCCCCGTACCTGCCGTCGAGCAGGCGCTTTTTCCACCCGCTGTACATCCGGGTCGAGGACGTGCCCGAATACGGCTACCTCGCCCCGGCGGCACGAGCCGTTGTCGAGTCCCTCGCGGACCGGCAGCACTCGGCCAACCTGGAGGCGGACCACCTCGACCGCGACTGCGCCTACGCTGCCAAACTGACCGCGCTGGAAGCCGTGCACCAGGTGCGGCCGACCCCCTCCCGTGCCCACCGGTTCGAGGAATTCTGCGCCGAGCAGGGTCAGGGTCTGGTCGACTTCGCGCTCTGGTGCGCCCTGGCCGAGCTGTTCCCGACGGATGCGCCGGAATGGTCGATCGAGCCGCGCGGCCCCCGCGGTCCCTTCGCCGCCGAGCACCGGGAGCAGCTCGCGGACCGCATTGAATTCCACAGCTGGCTCCAGTGGCTCTGCGACCAGCAGTTGGAGACCGCTCAACGCGCGGCGACGGATGCCGGAATGACCATCGGCATCGTGCACGACCTCGCGGTCGGGGTACAGATCACCGGGTCCGACGCCTGGACCCTGCAGGGCGTTCTCGCCCCGGGCATGACCGTGGGAGCCCCGCCGGACATGTTCAACCAGCAGGGCCAGAACTGGTCGCAGCCGCCGTGGCACCCCGGCCGGCTGGCCGAGTCGGGCTACGTCGCCTACCGGGACATGCTCCGCAGCATCCTGCACCATGCCGGCGGCATCCGGGTGGACCACATTCTGGGTCTGTTCCGCCTGTGGTGGATCCCGGTCGGCGCCGGACCGGGAGAGGGCACCTACGTGCACTACGACCACGAGGCACTCATCGGTATCCTGGCCCTCGAGGCCCAGCGCGCCGGCGCGGTGGTGATCGGCGAAGACCTCGGCGTCTTCGAGCCCTGGGTGCGTGAGTACCTCGCCGAACGCGGCATCTTCGGAACCTCGATCCTCTGGTTCGAACGAGACAACGGTGTGCCGCTGGCCCCCGAACGGTACCGCCAGTCCTGCCTGACCAGTGTGAACACCCACGATCTGCCTCCGACGGCCGGCTATCTCGCCGGCGACCACGTGGCCCTGCGCGAGTCGCTCGGTCTGCTCGGGCGATCGGTCGAGGAGGAGCGCACCGCGGACCTCGCCGAGCAGTCCGCCATGCTGGCCGCGCTTCGCGAACGCGACCTGCTGCCGCCCCTCGGCGCCGAGCCAGCCCCGACCGTGCAGGAGACGGTTGAGGCGCTCTACGCGTACACCGCACTGACGCCCTCGTCGCTCCTTGGCGTGGCTCTGGTGGATGCGGTCGGCGAGCGCCGGACCCAGAACCAGCCCGGGACCTCGAACGAGTACCCGAACTGGCGCATCCCGCTGGCCGGCCCCGACGGAAAGTCCGTGCTCATCGACGACCTGCCCGGCAACGCCCGCTTCGCCGCCCTGGTGGACGCGATCCGCGCCACTCCCTGAAGCGCTTCATCACGCCGAGGAAGATCTTCGCGCCGTTCGGCCCGAACGGCACCGAGCTGCGGAACCTCCGGGACCTGCCGGCCTCGCGGCCGGGTGTCGTATTCCGTTTCGGGCATTTGAACCGAGGAAAATGGGACGGATGACCACCCCCCAGAGCACCACCGCCTTTCGAGGCGCGCGCGACCACCTCCTGCAGTTGCGAGACGATCATGCGCGCGCCCAGGCCGAGTTCGAGTGGCCGGATGTGGGGGCGAACTTTAACTGGGCCGTCGACTGGTTCGACGTCATGGCCGCGGGCAACGACAGGACCGCCCTGTGGATCGTGGAGGAGGATGGCAGCGAACTGACGGTGACCTTCAGCGAGATGTCGGCGCGCTCCGACCAGGTGGCCACCTGGCTGATCTCCCGGGGCGTCGGGCACGGCGACCACGTCATGCTGATGCTGGGCAACCAGGTCGAGCTCTGGGAGCTGATGCTCGCCATCATGAAAGTGGGCGCGGTCATCCTGCCCACGTCCACGGTGCTTGCGACCGGCGACCTGGCGGATCGGGTTCTGCGCGGAGGGGTGCAGCACGTCATCGCCAACGCCGGCGACGCCGCCAAGTTCGACGCGGTGCCCGGCGACTTCTCGCGCATCTGCGTCGGTGCGGCCACCCCCGGCTGGGCCGACTACGCGGATGCCGCGCTCGTCGCGGCCGAGAAGCCCGCCGTGGTCGTCTCGTCCGACGACCCGTCCCTGATCTACTTCACCTCGGGTACCACCAGCAAGCCGAAAATGGTGGTGCACACCCAGACGTCCTATCCCGTGGGGCACCTGACCACCATGTACTGGATCGGACTGCGCCCGGACGACGTGCACCTGGCCATCAGCTCGCCCGGCTGGGGCAAGCACGCCTGGAGCAGCTTCTTCGCCCCGTGGATCGCCGAGGCCACCGTCTTCGTCTACAACTACGCCCGGTTCGAACCGTTCGCCCTCGCCGACCAGCTGCACCGCGCGAAAGTGACCACCTTCTGCGCCCCGCCGACCGTGTGGCGCATGCTGATCCAATCCGACGTCGGCGCCAAGCCGGTAGGACTGCGCGAGATCCTCTCGGCCGGCGAGCCGCTCAACCCGGAGGTCATCCATCAGATCCAGCGTTCCTGGGGACTCACCATCCGGGATGGCTACGGCCAGACCGAGACCACGGCGATCGTGGGCAACGCCCCGGGTTCCGCTCTGCTGGCCGGTTCGATGGGGATGCCCCTACCGGGCGTCGCGATCACGCTGCTCGACCCCATCACCGGTGAGGAGAGCGACGAGGGCGAGATCTGCCTCGACCTGTCCCGCACCGCGGTCAACCTGATGGCCGGCTACCACGGGGATCCCGAACGCACGCGTGAGGCCGTGCGGGACGGCTACTTCCACACCGGTGATGTCGCCAGCCGCGACGCCGAAGGCTATATCACGTTCATTGGCCGCACCGATGACATCTTCAAGTCCTCCGACTACAAGGTCTCCCCGTTCGAGGTCGAGAGCGTGCTGCTGGTGCACCCGGCCGTGGCCGAGGCGGCCGTCGTGCCCGCGCCCGACGACACCCGGCTGAACATCGCCAAGGCCTACATCGCCCTGGCGGCGGGCTGGGAGTCCAACGGCGAAACGGCGCTCTCGGTGCTGCGCCACGCCCGCACCGGTCTGCCCCCGTACATGCGGGTGCGGCGGGTCGAGTTCTACGAGCTGCCCAAGACCAGTTCCGGCAAGATCCGCCGGGTGGAACTGCGCATGCGCGAGGATGCCGCGGCCGCCGAGAACACCCGGCTCCCCGGTGAGTGGCGCGACGACCAATTCCCCGAGCTCAAGCGCTGACCGGCCGTTCCGGCCGCTCACGGTAATCCGGCGGAGACCCCCAGGACGAGGCCGCGGATGGCCGCGAGCGGGATCGGCAGCCAGGAGGGTCGGTTGCGGGTCTCGTAGACGGCCTCGTAGAGGGCCTTGTCCAGCTCGAACGCATCGAGCAGGGGTTCCTGACCGGCCAGGCTCTGGCCGGATTGCCGCGCGTAGCCGTTGAGGAAGGCCTGCCGGCATGCCGCGGCCCACTCTTCGGCCGACGCCGTCTGGTCGCCGGGCGATGACCGCTCCACCGTGCCGGCCACATAGGAGAAGGACCGCAGCATCCCGGCAATGTCCTTCAACGGCACATCCGGCTGAGTGCGATCGAGAAGAGGGCGCAGCGGTTCGCCCTCGAAATCCACCAGCACCCAGCCGCGGCCGGGGACCTCGAGGGCCTGGCCGAGATGGAAATCGCCGTGGATGCGCTGCAGCCGGGGCCAGCACGCCCTCTCCGCCCGCTCGAAGATCGCCTCGACGGCCGTATCGTAGCCGGTCAGGGCGGGCACCTCGGCGGCGGCGCTGCGGTAGCGCTCGCGCATCCGGCCGAGTTCGGCGGCGATGACCGCGGGGGTGGCGTCGTGAGTGGGCATCACGGCGGCCAGGTCGGCGTGCACTGCTGCCGTCGCCACGCCCAGCGCCCGCGCCTGTTCGCTGAAGTCCTCCCCGGCCCCGGCAGAGACCAGGGCTGCCCGCCAGGCATCCGGGGCGCCCGGCAGGAACTCCTGGGCGAAGACGAGATGGCCCGTGAGGGTGACCCACGGTTGCTCCGGGTCGGTCCACTGGCCGACCACGCAGCCCACCGGTTCCGGCACGAAGTGTGAGCCGGCCCGGGCCAGGGCCGACTGCACGGACACGTCCGGATTCTCGCCGGGATGCAGCATCCGGAACACCTTGCAGATGACGGGACGAGCCGGGCGCCCGGCGGCGTCGACGCAGTCCAGAATGATCGAGGTGTTCGACTGTTCTCCGCGCAGCACCCGGCCGGCGACAACTCGGGCCGGCCGTTCGGCGGGATCTGCGCTCGACAGGAGTTCGCCGCGAGCCCGCGCGCCGAGGTTTCCGGGCTCAGGTGAGGTGGCCTGGCGCAGGATGAAACCCAGCAGAGCGCGCCCGTAGGCCGGGTCGGCGGTGCCGTCGTAGACCGCGCTGCCGTCGGCGAGGGTGACGATGAGGCCCTGCCCGTCTGCGGGCAGGGGAGTGGTCCGCTGGGTCAGGGGCAACTGGTAGAGGGTGCGGGTCGGGGCTGCGGCATCAAAGACGAGCTCAGTGCGGATGTCCACCTCTGCTTCCTCGCTCGGAAGCACCCAGCGTCCGATGCTGACCAGTCTCGGCACACGGCCCTTGTCGGCGAACCATCGCTGCGTCGCCACCCAGTGGTTGAGGTAATCCGGGAGTAAGATTGCGCGACCGTCGACAGTCATGGCCTCAGCGTGCGCCCGCGGCGACGGGAGCCGACAGCAGGGACACCACGACGGTGCCCCCCTTCGTCGACTGCTCGCCGATCGGCTCGAAGCCAAGCCGGGAGTGGAACGCCAGCGACCGAGGGTTCGGAGGGGTGATGTTCACTTCGCAGAAGACCTGGCCGACGTCGGCCGCCCGGGCCGCCGCGAAAATCGCGGTGTACAGCAGGGCCCCGAGACCCTGGTTGCGGGCCTGGTCCGACACCACGATGCGGTCCACGTAGAGGAAGGACTCCGACCGGGCGGAGAACCACCGGTAGTTCTCGCTCGCGTAGTCGGCGTCGACCCCGAACAACACGGCGAAGCCGAGCACCTCACCCGGCGCCTCGTCGTGCACGACCGCGAGGGCGTGGCTGCTGGCCGCGAGCAGGGCGGAGAGGCTCGCCTCGTCATGGGCGTTGACGGCAGGCACGGCGGCGTTGTTGAGTCCGAGCACCGGCGCGGCGTCGGTGGGAAGGAGATGGCGGAGCGAATAGGGCATGGGATGACGATAATCCAGGTGCCGCCTACTCGGTGACGCGCCGGCGCATCCCGTTCGCCACCAAGGCCAGGCAGAGCGCGCAGACCACGAACAGAATGCTCAGAAGCACCGGGTAATCGAAGACGGCAGTGAGCCAGGCGAAGGCGACCGGCAGCAGGAAGCCGATGTAGGTGAGGCTGTAGTAGACCCCGGTGATGCCCGCCAGGTCGGCTGCCGTGGAGATCTTCTGGATCTCCACGAGCCCGGCCACGATGCACACACCGTAGGCGGCGCCGAGCACGATGGCCGTGAGGAACGCGAGCACCGGGGACAGCACGATCGCCGTCGCCACGCTGAGACCCACTCCCAGCAGCATTACGGACATCCCGACAATGAGTGCACGCCCAGCGGTGACCCGGTTGATCCGAGCCACCTGCGGTTGCACGAGCGCGCCGGTGCCGAGGGTCACGACCGTGAGCAGGGTCGCGTAGGCGAGGTTGAGGTTGCCGAGTTGGTCCCGGACCAGAGTGGGCATGATCGCGTAGGCGATGCCCGCGGCGCCGAAGACCCAGGGAGCTGACGGAATGATCACGCGCACGAAGCGGCGGTGTCCGGCCAGCGGAACCGCCAGGTCCTGCCAGAAGGGCCGGTGTGCCCGGTAGCGCGGCACGGTCTCCGGGGCCCTCAGTAGGCGGGGGAGCACAAGCAGGCTGAGTACGATGTGTACGACATAGGGGGACAGGGTCGGCATCGGCCCCCACTGCGCGAGCACTCCGGCCACCCCGGCCCCGAGCCCGAACCCGACCGTGAGGGTGAGGGCAGGCCGCCGCGCCCCTGCCGTGCGGCCGGCCTGGTTGTCGAACGGCGGGCTGGACAGCTCCTTGAGCCACGCGGTTCCCACTGCCATCGCCACGGCGACGCTCAGCCCCGCCAGCAGGCGCCCGGCGGAAAGCATGATCCCGCTTGAGAATCCCAGACCCAACAGGATGCTGGCGAGAATTCCCAGGACGACGCCTGCCAGGGTCAGGGCTTTGCGCCCGTAGCGGTCCGAGAGTGCGCCGGCGAGCAGCAGCCCGGGGACCAGGCCCACCACGTAGAAGCCGAGGAAGAGGTCGGCCATGACGACGGAATAGTGGCCGAGCGATTCGTACATATGCAGGAGGGGCGTGAAGTGGTTCCCACCCCAGGCCATGACGAACAGGGCAGGAGCGGCGAGCTGCCAGGCGGGAACGGTACGGCGGAAAGTCATGGGTCTTTTCTGAAAAGCAGGTGCGGGTAGGTGGGGGACGATCAGGGCGCCAGCTGCGCGTGATGACCGTCTTCGACGTGCTGGCGCAGAGCGACCTCGTAGGCGAGGGTGTCGCCGCCGCGCAGGTGGTGGGCAAGGATTCGGTGTTCGGCCACCAGACGGTCGAGGTTGCGCGGGTCGCGCAGGGCTGCCCGGTGCACGAGGCGCTCAAGCCGGGGGCCGAGCCGGGTGTAGATTCCGTCGATGACCCGGTTGTGCGTCTCGTCGACGATGCGGGCATGGAACCGGTGGTCGGCGCGGGCGAACGTGAGCAGGTCGCCGGCCAGGGCGGCGTCGGACTGGACCTGAATAAGGTCCTGCAGCTCGGCGTCGACGCCCGGGATGTCGTCCGGCCGCTCGCTGAGCAGGGTCACCGCCGTGTTCTCCAGCATGATGCGCACCTGCAGCAGCTCGGCCGTCTCCGTGTCGCCCAGGGCTGTGACGACCGCGCCCTTCTTGGGGAAGAGCGTCAGGAGCCCGTGGGCCTGAAGTTCGAGAAAGGCCTCCCGCACGGGGGTGCGGCTGGTGGACAGGGCCTCGGCAATCTCGCCCTCGGTGATCAGTGAGCTCGCGGCCAGGGTGCCGGAGATGATGGCGTCGGCGACGGTCGTGTAGATCCGGTCGACGGCCGAGGGGGCCGCGGCGGGGGGCCTGGCGGCTCCGCGGGACACCGGGAGGAAGCTCATCCCTCAACCCTAGTCACTCAAGCACCTATCAATAAATGCATCAATGGATGCAATTCCATAAATTTCGCGTTCGGGTGGGTCTGACGGGAGTAGTGTTGGAAAAGAGGGCAAGTCACACGGTGCATCGTTGCATTAGCCGGAGCCTCGTGGTCCTGCTCTCTCGGCCCGACTGCGGGAGAGACACTTTCGCGGAGGGTGTCTCGATCCCACGAGGAGAGCAATCTACATGACAATCACTGAAGGTGTTCGCAGCGGAACGGATGATGCCGGTCAGACTGACTTCGCCTCCGGCCCCTGGCAGGATTCGATCAATCTGCGCGACTTCATCCAGCGCAATTACACCCCCTACCTCGGCGACTCGAGCTTCCTCGTCGGCGCGACCGCACGCACCACGGGAATCTGGGCCAAGCTGTCCGAGATGTTCCCCGAGGAACGCCGGAAAGGCGTCTACGACGTCGACGCCGCCACGCCGTCGTCCATTACGGCCCACGCTCCGGGCTACATCGACCAGGCCAACGAGGTAATTGTCGGACTGCAGACGGATGCTCCGCTCAAGCGTGCCATTATGCCTTTCGGCGGGTGGCGCATGGTTGCCACCTCGCTCGAGACCTACGGCTACCCCGTGTCGCCTGAGCTCGAAAAGATCTTCACCGATTACCGCAAGACCCACAACACCGCCGTCTTCGACGCGTACACCCCCGCCGTTCGACGTGCGCGCAACAGTCACCTGATCACGGGTCTGCCCGATGCCTACGGCCGCGGCCGGATCATCGGCGACTACCGCCGCGTCGCCCTCTACGGCGTCGACGCCCTGATCGCCGGCAAGAAGAACGACCGCGCCGAACTCGACATGGAGCCCTCGACCGAGGACATCATCCGCGCCCGCGAGGAGAACTCGGAGCAGATCCGGGCCCTCAAGGAACTCATCCAGATGGCGGCCTCCTACGGCTCCGACATCTCCAAGCCGGCCACCACCGCGCGCGAAGCCGTGCAGTGGCTCTACTTCGCCTACCTCGGCGCCGTCAAGGAGCAGAACGGTGCGGCAATGTCGTTCGGCCGCAACGCGGCCTTCCTCGACACGTTCATCGAGCGCGAACTCGTCGCCGGCACCCTGACCGAAGAGGGCGCCCAGGAGCTGATCGACGACCTCGTCATCAAGCTGCGCATCGTGCGCTTCCTGCGCACCCCCGAATACGACGAGATCTTCGCCGGCGACCCGACCTGGGTCACCGAGTCGCTCGCCGGCATCGGTGAAGACGGCCGCCCGCTCGTCACCAAGACCACGTTCCGATTCCTGCAGACGCTGTACAACATCGGCGCAGCACCCGAGCCGAACCTCACCGTTCTCTGGAGCGACGCTCTGCCCGAGGGCTTCAAGCGTTTCTGCGCCCAGGTGTCGATCGACACTTCGGCCATCCAGTTCGAGTCCGACGAGATCATCCGCGCCGAGATGGGTGACGACGCCGCGATCGCCTGCTGCGTCTCGCCCATGCGCGTCGGCAAGCAGATGCAGTTCTTCGGTGCACGCGTCAACGCCGTCAAGGCGCTGCTGTACTCGATCAACGGCGGCAAGGACGAGGTGTCCGGCAAGCAGGTCGCCCCGGCCACCCTTCCGAACGCCGAAGAGGTGCTCACCTACGAGACCGTCTTCCCGGCCTACCTGGAAACGCTCGAATGGCTCGCCGAGACCTACGTCACGGCCCTGAACTGCATCCACTACATGCACGACAAGTACGCCTACGAGCGCCTCGAAATGGCGCTGCACGACAAGGACATCATCCGCACGCTGGCCTGCGGCATTGCCGGCCTCAGTGTGGTTGCCGACTCCCTGTCGGCCATCAAGTACGCCACGGTCCGTCCGGTCCGCGACGAGACCGGTCTGGTCATCGACTACACGATCGAGGGCGAATTCCCCCAGTTCGGTAACGACGACGACCGCGTCGACACCATCGCCGTCGACGTGATGGAGCGGTTCATGACGATGATCCGCAAGCACCCGACCTACCGCGACGCCATCCACACCCAGTCGATCCTGACGATCACGTCCAACGTGGTCTACGGCAAGGCCACCGGCAACACGCCGGACGGCCGCCGCAAAGGCGAGTCGTTCGCTCCGGGTGCCAACCCGATGAACGGTCGCGACACCCACGGAATGCTCGCGTCGGCGCTCAGCGTCGCCAAGCTTCCCTACAGTGAAGCGCAGGACGGCATCTCGCTGACCAACACGGTCGTTCCCAGTGGCCTCGGCCACACCAAGGAAGAGCAGATCACCAGCCTGGTCGGCCTCATCGACGCGTTCACGTCGGCGACCGGCTACCACATCAACGTGAACGTGCTCAACCGCGACACTCTCGAAGACGCCATGGCGCACCCGGAGAACTACCCGCAGCTGACGATTCGCGTCTCCGGCTACGCGGTGAACTTCGTTCGCCTGACCCGCGAGCAGCAGATGGATGTCATCAGCCGCACGTTCCACTCGCACTGACCACTGATATCGTCGCGGCGACGCTGAGTAGGACGAGACAATGCCAGCAGTAAACCTCGGTCTGCCCAGCGCCGGCGCGGCCATCGCCCTGGTGGACGGTTCATCCGTGAGCAGTGAACAAGCCGAACTGGCTGAACTCCACCACCTCGAAATGGAAGCGATCCACAACGGGTCGGTCGCCAGCGTCCACTCGTGGGAACTGGTCACCGCCGTTGACGGTCCCGGCACGCGAATGACACTCTTTCTTTCCGGGTGTCTGCTGCGCTGCCAGTACTGCCACAATCCGGACACCTGGAAGATGAAGGACGGGCTGCTCACCACGCTGGACGACCTCGTCGCCCGGGTCAAGCGCTACAAAGGCGTCTTCGACTCGACCGGCGGCGGGTTGACCATCTCCGGTGGGGAACCACTCATGCAGCCTGCCTTCGTGACGCGGCTCTTCGAGGAGTGTCACAAGCTCGGCGTGCACACCACCCTGGACACCTCCGGGTTCCTGGGTAAGAGCGCGTCCGACAAGCTGCTGGACAACCTCGACCTCGTGCTGCTCGACGTCAAGTCGGGCATCCCTGAGACCTACAAGGAGGTGACCGGCCGAGACCTCGCTCCGACGATCGCGTTCGGTGATCGCCTGAGCGAACGGAACATTCCCGTCTGGGCGCGTTTCGTTCTGGTCCCGGGGCTCACCGACGCCGTCGACAACGTCGACGCCGTCGCCGAGATCGTGTCGCGCTGGCCGAACGTGCAGCGCGTCGAGGTTCTGCCCTTCCACCAAATGGGTGAGGACAAATGGGACCGGTTGAACATCCCGTATCCGCTGCACGGCTCTCACCCCCCGGATGAGGCACTCCTCGTGCGGGTCCGGGCCCAGTTCGCGGCGCGGGGCCTGACGGTCTTCTAAGCAGGAATCACCGCTCGACGCACACCCCCGGATCAGACGAGGCGTGGCATCTCTACAGATGCCACGCCTTTTCTGCGCGGTAAACCAGCAGATGCCTCCGGCCGACCTGTGCGCAACCCCCTAGCCGCGGAGTACAGCTCAGGTTTGCATGCCATCGGACCCTTTCGGGGTCATGGACGCTAGGGGTGGTGCAATGGGTACGCCGAAATTCACCGGTCGCAGAACTGTCGGAGGCGTTGTGGGAGGCCTGCTGGCCCTCGTGGTCTTGAGTGGCGTGGCCGGGCTGCTCGTCACCGCGGCCATCACCCCCGTGATCGCGCTCTCCGGCCTCGGTGCCACCAACACGATCACCGTGTTCGAGAATCTGCCGGGCTACCTGGACATCGAACCGCTCTCCCAGAAGAGCAACATCTACGCCACCCGGAACGACGGCACGTCCGTGCTGCTGGCCTCCTTCTACGATCAGAACCGCATCGAGGTCGACTGGGACGAGATCAGCCCCTACGCCCGGGATGCCGTCATCGCCAGCGAGGACCCGCGCTTCTACGAGCACGGCGGGATCGACGCCCAGGGCACCCTGCGCGCGGTGGTGACGACCACCCTCGGGGGAGTCACGCAGGGTGGGTCGTCGATCACCCAGCAGTACGTCAAGAACGTGCGCGTGCAGAAGTGCGAACTCGAGCCGGACGACCGGCTGCGGCAACGATGTTACGACGCCGTCACCGCCGCCACCCCCGACCGCAAGATCAAGGAAATGCGCCTCGCAATCGGGGTGGAGAAGAAATATCCCAAGAACGACATCCTGCGCCAGTACCTCAACATCGCCGGTTTCGGCGGCACCGTGTACGGCATCGAGGCCGCGGCGAACTACTACTTCGGCACGACGGCCGCAGAGCTCACCCTGCCGCAGGCCGCAAGCCTGGTGGCGATCGTGAACAACCCGGCCAAGTTCCGCCTCGACAATTCCGGTAGTGAGAGCAACGGCTACGCAGTCAACAAGGCGCGCCGGGACTACATCCTGCGCGAGATGGTGAAGCATGAGAAAATCACCGCAGCGGAATTCCAGGCTGCCGTGGCCACACCGGTTCAACCGGCCATCCAGGAGCCGAGCAGCGGCTGCCAGACCGCCGGGGGCAGCGCCTACTTCTGCGACTACGTGACGCACCTGCTCCGGAACGACCCGGCGTTCGGGGAGGACGACGGGAAGCGCCTGCAGAACTTCCGGCGCGGCGGCTACGCCGTGTACACCACCCTGGACCTCGACCTCCAGTTGGCGGCGGAAGCGACCCTGGCGGCCAATGTGCCGATGGAGTACCCCGGCTGGGACGTGGGCAGCGTCATCACGAGCGTGCAGGTCGGCACCGGGCGGGTGCTGGCCATGGCACAGAACAAGCGATACAGCCAGGACCCGACCGTGCAGGCCACCAGCGCCGCCTACACCGAGGTCAACTACAACACCGACTATGCCGAGGGTGGTTCGAGCGGGTTCCAGCCGGGGTCGACCTACAAGGCCTTCACCCTGGCGGAATGGTTGAGGACGGGCCACCGGCTGGACGAGCGCGTCGACTCGGCGCGGAAGGCCAACTGGGGCACGTTCGACGACAGTTGTCGGGGGCCGCAGAACTATGATTCGCAGAACTGGAACCCGAGAAACGACGCCGGGGAGAGCGGCGGAAACTACAGCGCGCTCGAGTCCACCCTCGGCTCGATCAATACGGGCTTCATCGGGATGGCGAAGAAACTGGACCTGTGCGGCATCCGTCAGACGGCCGAGGCTTTCGGAGTGCATCGCGCCGACGGCAGCCCGCTCGTGCAGACCGCGGCGGCCGTGATCGGAACGAATGAGGTGGCTCCGCTGACCATGGCCGTTGCCTTCGCGGGCATCGCCAACCGCGGGGTGACCTGCTCACCGATCGCGATCGACCGCATCGTGGGCGCTGACGGTGACGAGGTGCCCGTGCCGGAATCGGAGTGCGCCGCTTCGGTGGACCCGACGGTGGCCGAGGGCATGGTCTACGCGATGCGTCGGGTGATGACCGACGGCACGGCTCAGCAGTCCTGGGGTGCCACCACGCCCCGGGTGCCTCTGATCGGCAAGACCGGCACCACGGACGGAGGTAAGGACACCTGGATGGTCGGGGCCAGCTCGAAGGTGGCGACCGTCGCCGCCGTCGTCAGCGTCACCGGGGAGGCCCGGCAGCGCTCCATCAGATTCGCCAGCGGCCCGGCCGCCACGGCCCGGCACCGGATGTGGCCGGACGTCATGTCGGTCGCGAACGCGAAGTATGGGGGAGACGAGCTGGCCGAGCTTGGGCCGACCCCGGTGGTTGTTCCGGTCGGGGACACCGGGGTATCCGACGGCCCGACGGACGGTTCCGACGACTAGGGGTTTCCGGAACCGGAACGGGTGACGGCGACGAGCGCTTCGTTGTGCCTGAGGAAGCCCGGCTTCCAGGGTGGGTCGAAGCGGGCGAAGTAGGGTCGGCCTGCGAGCAGGAGACCCTCGCGGCTCACCGCGTCGACGAGGAGGGTGCCGTTCTGCGCGAATCTTTCCTCGCTCCAGCCGCCGTTGAAGCGGCGGGCGGCGACCGTGCGCTCGGGGACCTCCTTCGTGCTGACCTGCGCGTTGCGGGGCACGGGCACCTCCGCGGGCGGCATCCCGTCGGGGAGGACGAAGCTGACGGTGTGGCTCTGCGCGGTCGTGGTCTCCTGGATCACGGGCGCGGTCATCGCGAGGCGTGTCGAGGTCTGATTGTTGCCGCTGATGTATTGGAAGAGCGGCCCGAAGCCGCGGTTGCCGGCCGCGGCGAAGTCCCCGGCCACCTCCACCTGCACCAGCACGGTGCGGGGATAGTGACGCAGTTCGAAGTCGGCGTACTGACGAAGCACGTCGTAGCGCTGTTTCTCGGTCATGGACACCAGTGTAAGCGCGGGTCAGGCGGTGCGTCGGGGCCATAGATGGTGCACATTCGTGGTCGCCATGGCCGCCAGGTCCTCGGCCAGTTCGTCGGCCAGGTCGTGGGCGCGGTCGGCGTTCCGGGCGGCCGCCTCGCCCGCGTGACGCAGCTTGACCCGGCGGGCGACATCCGTGAGATCCCACAGGTTCTCGCCCGTGACGGAGACGCCCTTCGCGCCGGACCGACGGGTGCGGCCGCGCACCAGCAGCTGGCCGGTGTGGAACACCGGGCCGCCGATGCGCTCCTGGGCGTCGTGGAAGAACACGACGTTCGAGACCGGTCCGGTGCCGTCGTCGAGGCTGACGAAGACCACCCGGCGCCCGTTGCGCATCGGCGGCGTGTTCGTGGCTCGGCGCACCCCGGCCAGGAGCACCTCGGTGCCGCCGGGCAGGTTGATCAGCTCGGAGGCCGGCGTAACGCCCAGCTCCGTGAACAGCGGGTAGAACCGGGCCATCTGGTGCCCGGACACCGCCAGGCCCAGATCCCTGAGTTCGAGGTCGGTCTGGCTGCGGCCGCGCAGCTCGAGCGAGGTCACCGCGTTGAACCGGGACCCCTCGTATTCGAGCACCGGCAGAGGCACGTCGAAGGCGAGCTGGTCGTCGTGGATGGTGACCGCTGTGCCGCGGAGAGACTGGATGTGGGCGAGCAGCTCGTGCCGACGGGTGCGGTCGTACCCGATGAAGCTGTCGAGTGCTCCCACCCGGGCGAGCGCCTCGAACGTGCTGCGCCGCGGGCGCACCCGGTCCCGGAAGTCCTGCAGCGAGGTGAACGGCTGGTGGCGCACGATGCGGGCGCGTTCGGCGGCCGTGCAGCCGGAGAGTTCCGGCAGGGCGAGACGGATGCCGCGCCGGCCGCCGTCGGACTGCTCGCCGTCGATCTGCTCCACCCGGTAGTCGAGGGCGCTGTGTTGCACGTCCAGGCCCAGTACCGGCACGCCGAGCAGCCGAGCCTCGGCCACGATCAGGTCTTTCGGCCACATACCGGGGGCGTGGGTGAGGAGTCCGGCCAGGAACACCGCGGGGTGGTGGGTCTTGAGCCAGGCGGACTGGTAGGTGGGCAGGGCGAACGCCGCCCCGTGCGCCTTGGCGAAACCGAAACTGCCGAACCCGGCGAGCACCGTCCAGGCGCGGTCGATCACGGCGGGAGTGAACCCGCGCTCGAGGGCACGCATCCGCACGTACTCCTCGATCCGGGGAAGCTGCTCCGGTTTGCCTAGGTGGCGGCGGAAGACATCCGCCCGCCCGAGCCCGCAGCCGGTGAGTTCGTCGAACAGGCGCATCACCTGCTCGTGGAAGATCACCACACCCTGGGTCTCCCGGAGGAACGGCTCGAACCGGGGGTGGATGTAGTCGGGCATCACCTCCCCATGCCGGGCCTGAAGGTATTTCAAGGGCATGTTGTTCTGCATCGGCCCGGGCCGGAACAGGGAGATCTCCACGGTGAGATCGTTGAACACCTCGGGCTGCAGCTTGCCGACCAGCTCCATCTGACCGGGAGATTCGATCTGGAAGATGCCGAGGGTGCGAGTGGAGCGGATCAGTTCGAAGGTGTCCGGGTCGTTCAGTGGGATTCGGTCGAGGTCAATGATCTCGCCCGACAATCGGTGATGTTCCTCGACGGCGTGGGCCATGGCCGACTGCATCCGCACACCGAGGATGTCCAGCTTGATCAGGCCCATCGGGTCCATGTCGTGCTTGTCGAACTGGGACATGGGCAACCCCATGCCGGACGCCTGCACCGGGGTGCGGTCGAGCAGGGAGGCGTCGGAGAGGATGACGCCGCAGGGGTGCACGGAGATGTGCCGGGGAAGCCGGTCGAGTTTGGCGGTCAGGTCGACCAGCAGGTCGAGCTGCGAGGAGGCGCGCACCTCGGCGGCCAACGGCTCGAGCTCGGGCTTCTCGGCCAGGGCGCGGCGGAAGTCGCGCGCGTTGAAGCGCCACATCTGCTTGGCGACCGCGGCCACCTGCTCGTGATTCATGCCGAGGGCCAGGCCGGCGTCGCGCACGGCGCCGCGGCCGCGATAGGCGTTCGTCATGGACATCAGCGACACCCGATCGCTGCCGAAGGTGTCAAAGAGCGTGCGATAGACGTCGTGCCTTCTGGCGGACTCGACGTCGAGGTCGATGTCGGGCAGGGTCTGCCGCTCGGGGGAGAGGAACCGCTCCCAGAGCAGCCCGTTGGAGATGGGCTCGACGGAGGAGGTGTGCAGGGCGTAGTTGAGCACCGAGCCCACCCCGGACCCGCGCGCCTGGATGCGGATGCCCATTTCCCGGATGATGTCCGCCACCCGGGCGACGGTGAGGAAGTAGCCGGCGAAACCGAGGTGCTCCACCGTCTTCAGCTCGTGCACGAGACGTGCGTGCGCAGCATCCGCCAGCGACCGGCCCGCCGGCGACGTGACGGGGTAGCGGTCGTCGATGCCGGCCCGGGCTCGGGCGTGCAGCTCGGTCAGCGGGTCGCCGCTGACGCCGATGATGCGCGCCTCCGGCATGCGCGGGCGACCCAGGCCGATGTCGGAGTCCGGGTCGAGGCTGCACCGCCCGGCAAGCTGCTCGGTGTCGCGGAACAGTCGGTCGACGGCGCCGTCGTCGTGCAGCCCGGCGTCGACGACCATGCGCGCCACCTGCCTCATGGCGACTTCGGGTTTCAGCCAGGCCTGGCCGTTGGTCTGCAGCTGCTCCAGGTTCGCCAGCGCCGTCAGGGTGCGGGCCGCGTCGGCCAGGTCGGCGGTGACGGCCTCGTCGGGGGTGCCGTAGCGCACGGCGTTGGTGAGCACGGCGGGCAGTGCGGCGTGCTCGAAGAGGGCGAGCATGCGGGTGGCCGGCGTCACACTGCCGGGAGTGCCCGGCGCCGCCAGATGGCAGACGATTTCACCCACCACCGATTGCGGCGGCAGGGCGCGCAACCACGCGGTGAGGCAGGCGCCGGCAGCATCGGTGTCGCGGCGCTCGACCGATTGGCCCACGTCGGAGGCAGGGCCGAGCAGCACGGTGAGGCAGTGCAGTCCGGCCAGCTCGGCGAGGTGCGAGCGGGCGATGCTGGGGCGCCCCGACGCGCTGTGCGCGGCGCTGTTGTGGGCGGCGCTGACCGCGCGGCAGAGGGCCGCATAGCCACGACCGTTCATATCACCGTGGGCGAGCACCACGATCCGGCCCAACGGATGCCCGTCGTCGTCGTGCACCGCGAGGTCGGCGCCCAGCCCCGGCCGGATGCCCGCTGCCGCGCAGGCGCGCACGTGTTTGACCGCGCCGTAGAGACCGTCCCGGTCGGTGAGGGCCAGGAAGGAGCCGTTCTGCGCCTGCGTCTGCTCCACCAGTGACTCGGGGAGAGTGACCCCGAAGTGCGTGGAGTAGGCGCTCGCGACGTGGAGGTGTGCGAACATGTGTGTACTCCTCTGCGGGCAGGTCGATGGGTGATAGATAGAACAAATGTTCGATGTAGGGAGTGTACGTCACACGGCCGACACGCGCTACCGGCAGTCTGCCGAGGCAGTCTGGCTAGGCTGGGTGGCTCAGCCGTTGTTCGCCTCGTTTGGAGATCCCTATGACCACGCCCACTTCGTCCTGGACGGACTATCTCGGCCGGGCCGCCATCCGCTCCGGCCAGGCCCTGCTGGTCCTCGCCCTGCTGGTGGTGGCCATCTACGGGATCACGCAGCTCAAGCTGGTCTTCACCCCGCTCCTGATCGCCCTGATCGTGGCCTCGGCGCTGCGCCCCTTCATGCGGTTCCTGCTGGCCCGCGGGGCGAACGAATCCCTTGCCGCGGCGATCACCCTGATCTTGAGCGTCGCGGTCTTCGGTGGCGTCGTCACCCTCGTGGTGTTCGGCATCCGTGGCGAGTGGGACACCCTCTTCACCTCGGCCAGCAAGGGGCTCGACAGCCTGCAGGAACTGCTCACCAGCGGCACGCTGCCGATCGATTCCGCTCAGATCGATTCGGTGCGCGAGTCGGTCATCGACTTCGCCACCAGCAGCCAGTTCGGGTCCGGGGCCCTGGCCGGGGTCTCCGTGGCCGCCGAGATCGTGGCCGGCGTGGTGCTCGGCCTCGTCGTGCTCTTCTATTTCCTGAAGGACGGCCCCCACATTTGGAGCTTCCTCATCCAGCCGCTCGCCGGCAAGCGGCACGAGCGGGCCGCACGCATCGGCGTGAGCAGCGTCGAGGTATTCGGCAACTACGTGCGCGGCACGGCGATCGTCGCGTTCGTCGACGCCCTGTTCATCGGGATCGGACTGTGGATCCTGCAGGTTCCGCTGGCGCTGCCGCTCGCCGTCATCGTCTTCGTCGGCGCCTTCATCCCCATCGTCGGGGCGACGGCCGCCGGCATCCTCGCCGCACTGGTGGCCCTCGTCACGAACGACCTGACCACCGCCATCATCGTGGTCGCGATCGTGGTCGCCGTGAACCAGCTCGAGGGCAACTTCCTGTCCCCGGTGGTGCTCGGCAAGTCACTGCGCCTGCACGGCCTGGTGATCCTGCTGGCGCTGACGGCCGGCACGATCCTGGGCGGCATCGTCGGCGCGGTCATCTCGGTGCCGATCGCCGCCGTGGGCTGGGCCGTCATCAAGGCCTGGAACGCTCCCACGCCGCCGGTTCCGGTGCCGCCGGTCGCGCCGGTCTAGCTCACGAATTCGTTCGGGCGAGCGGTGATCAGCTGAAGGCGGAGATGCCGGTCACGGCCCGGCCGACCAACAGCGCGTTGATCTCGTAGCTGCCCTCGTAGGAGTAGATCGCCTCGGCGTCGGCGAAGATCTTGGCCATCTCGTACCGGGTGCTGATGCCGTTGCCGCCGAGCAGACCGCGGCCCAGGGCCACCGTTTCGCGCATCCGGGTCGTGCAGGTCGCCTTTGCGAGGGCCGCCTGGTCCATCGTGAGCCGCCCGCTCTCCTGCAGTCGCGCCATCTGCACCATCAGCGACAGTGACAGGGTGGCGTTGCCGATCATGCGGGAGAGCTGCTCCTGCACCAGCTGGAAGGATGCGATGGGCATGCCGAACTGGCGCCGCTCCAGCGCATAGGCGCGGGCCACATCGAAGGCGGCGAGCTGCTGGCCGACCGCCTGCCACGACACCCAGATCCGCGAGTTCCGGAGCAGCACGTTCGTGTCCTGAAAGCTCCGGCTGCCCGGCAGCCAGTTCGTGTACGGGATCCGCACCTCCGTGAGGGTGATGTCGGCGTTCTGCACGATCCGCACCGCGATCTTGTTCTCGATCGGGGTGGCCGTGAACCCGGGCCGCTCCGTCTCGACGATGAATCCCTTGATCTGCCCGTCCGCGGTGTCCCGGGCCCAGACCAGCACGTAGTCGGCCATGGCGCCGTTGCCGATCCAGCGTTTGGTGCCGTTGAGCACCCACTCGTCGCCGCTGCGGGTGGCCGTGGTCTCCATCATTCGGGAGATGTCGGACCCGTGTTCCGGTTCCGTCAGGGCGAAGGCCCCGATCTTCTCCAGGGCCAGGAGGCCCGGTAGCAGACGTTCCCGCTGCTCGGGTGAGCCGAGCTCGTCGATGGCGGCGGCGAACAGCTCGTGGTGCACGCCGTAGAACGTGGAGATCGAGGTGTCGGCGCGGGTCAGCTCCATCTGCAGCAGCCCCGTGAGCAGATGGCTGGTCGCGGCAGCACCGGTCGCGGCGAGGTTCTGCGCGGCGAGGCGGGGCAGCAACTCGAACGGGAACTCGGCGCGGTTCCAGTAGTCCACGGCGAGAGGGCGCACCTCGGCCTGATAGAACGATCGTGCCGCGGCCAGCCGCGCGCGCTCACCCGGGGTGAGTAGATCGGTGACGAAGATCAGGTCGGCGTCGACGTAGGGCATCTCGCCCAACCCGAGCCCCACTCCCAGCCCCAGCTCCTGCTCGCCGAGCGGCGCGAAGAACGCCGCGACGGACGCCTCCGTCACCTCGCCGAGGCCGGCGGGCGACCACCGGGGGCTGCGGTCCTTGTCGATCACCTGGGCCCGGATGCCCTCCTGCAGCTCGCTCCGCTGCAGGAAACGGAGCGTCACCCGGTACTCCTGATCGAGCGCCTCGTCGAGGCTCGGGAGCCGCCGGGCCCGGCGCAGCGAGGCCAGCGTGACCGCGAGGGCGGTCGGCGACCTCGTGAGGATGAGGGCGGCGGCGTCGCGGGCGGCTTCCACCGGGGAACGTCGCAGGGCGGCGACGATCTCGCCCACGTCATCGGACGCGTAGCACTCGTCGATCCAGTGCCGCTGGGCGAGGAGGTCGGAGGGCGGGGGAGTCTCGGCCAGGGCGCGCACGGCCTCGGCCGCGTCGGTCACGGCCAGGGTGCGGGCCAGGGCAGGGAGTCGGTCGCTGTGCACGAAGTGGTCGGCCAGGCCCAGCGCGATGGCGTCGGACCCGGAGACCAGGGCGGCGGTCAGGGCGAGGTGGGTGCCGAGCTCACCGGGGGCATGGGACAACAGCCAGCTTCCGCCGACGTCGGGTACGAAGCCGATCGCGGTCTCCGGCATCCCCAGCCGCGTGCGCTCGGTCACGATCCGGGTGTTCGCGTGGCCGGAGACGCCGACCCCGCCGCCGAGCACGACGCCGTCCATCACGGCCAGGTACGGTTTGGCGAACCGGTGGATCTGCGCGTTCAGATGGTACTCGTCGGCGAAGAACCGGGCGGCCTCGGCGTCAGCGTCCGCTCGATCGTCCGCGCCCGCGTCCGCACTGCGGTAGATCGCCACGATGTCGCCCCCGGCACAGAGGCCCCGGTCGCCGCTACCGGTCAGCAGAACGGTCTCGACCTGCCCGTCGGCGGCCCAGTCGGTCAGCACCGCGGACATCCGTCGGATCATCGCGTGGGTCAGGGCGTTCAGCGCCGCCGGGCGGTTCAGGATGATCTGGGCGAGCCGCCCGTCGCGGCGCAGCAGAATGTCCGGCCGGTCATCCATGAGCTCGAGCATGGACCCCACGCTACCGGCACGGACTCAGATCGCTCGGAAGCGACTCCGCAGCGACGCAGAACCGGGCGAGCTGCTCCGCCTTCTGGGCATCGAATTCGGCGTCGGTGACGGTCCCCGCGTGCCTGTTCGCCGTCCGACGGCCGCGACGATCCGCTACCGCCGGGCCACATCGTGACCATTGCTGCCTTCAACTGAGTGGAAACTACCGGACCAGGTGGCATCATCACCCCACAGGATGACTTCATCACCTGTCACCGTCGCTAGGAGAAACCCGTGTCCCCAGAAAACACCCGTGTCGCCATCATCGGCGCCGGCCCCGCCGGACTTCTGCTGGCCTGGGCCCTACGTGACGCCGGAATCGACCCGATCGTGGTCGAGAACCGTTCCCAGGACTACGTGCTCGCCCGCATCCGGGCCGGGGTGCTCGCGAATTCCGCTCTGGCGGTGGCCCGCGATACCTTCAAGACGATCGACATCGGCACCACGAACTGAAGCTGAAGGACCACTCCATGGACAAGACGTACTCCTCCGCCGCGGCTGCCGTCGCCGACATCCCGGATGGGGCCTCCCTCGCCGTCGGCGGCTTCGGCCTGGTCGGCGTCCCGATCGTGCTGATCCGGGCGCTCCTGGCCCAGGGCACCACCGACCTCCGGGTCGCCTCCAACAACTGCGGTGTCGACGGTTGGGGGCTCGGCGAACTGCTGCGGGAAGGGCGGATCAGCCGGGTGATCGCCTCCTACATCGGCGAGAACAAGGACTTCGCCCGCCGCTATCTCGGCGGTGACATCGAGGTAGAACTGACCCCGCAGGGCACCCTGGCCGAGCGGCTCCGGGCCGGCGGCAGCGGAATCCCCGCCTTCTACACCGCCAGCGGCGTCGGCACCATGGTCGCCGAGGGTGGGCTGCCCTGGCGCTACGGGCCGGATGGGTCGGTGACGGTGTCGTCGCCGCCCAAGGAGACCCGCACCTTCGCGTCGCTCCGCGGCGGGGAGAAGGAGTACGTGCTCGAGGAGGCCATCGTCACCGACTTCGCCCTCGTTCGCGCGGCGAAGGGCGACCGGCACGGCAACCTCGTGTTCGAGAAGTCGGCCCGCAATTTCAACCCGGTCGCCGGCATGGCCGGCCGCATCACCATCGCCGAGGTCGACGAGTTGGTCGAGCCGGGGGAGCTCGATCCGGATGCCATCCACCTCGCCGGTATCTACGTGCACCGCATCGTGGCGCTCTCCGGCGCCGAGGCCGCCGACCTGCCGATCGAGAAGACCACCACCCGGCCGCGGCCCGTCGCATCCGTCGCATCCGTCTCATCCGTCGCATCCGTCGCAAAGGACAGCTGATCATGCCGTTGACCCGCAATGAAATGGCCGCGCGCGCCGCGCAGGAGCTCACCCCCGGCAGCTACGTCAACCTTGGGATCGGGCTGCCCACGCTGATCCCCAACTTCCTGCCGGAGGGGGTGAACGTCATCCTTCACTCCGAGAACGGGGTGCTCGGGGTGGGACCGTACCCGTGGGAGGGCGAGGAGGACCCGAAGCTGATCAACGCCGGCAAGGAGACCATCACGGTCAACCCCGGTGCCAGCTACTTCGACTCCGCGCAGAGCTTCGGCATGATCCGCGGCGGAATGATCGATGTGGCCGTGCTTGGCGCGATGCAGGTCTCCGCCACCGGCGACATCGCCAACTGGGCCGTGCCCGGCAAGATGATCAAGGGTATGGGCGGTGCGATGGACCTCGTGCACGGCGCCGACACCGTGATCGTCGTGATGGAGCACACCGCGAAGAACGGCGACTTCAAGATTGTGAACGAGTGCGGCCTGCCGCTGACCGGCAAGCGCGTCGTGACCCGCATCATCACCGACCTGGCCGTGATCGACGTGACACCGGAGGGTCTTCTGCTGCGCGAGATCGCGCCGGGACTCACCGTGGCCGAGGTACAGGCCGCCACCGAGGTGCCGCTGCTCGTACCGGGGACGCCGACCGTCATCCACACGCTCCTCTCCGCCCCGAACCCGGTGGCCGCGTCGTGAGGGACGTCGTCATCTGCGAACCGTTACGCACCCCGATCGGCCGGTTCGGCGGCGTCTTCAGGGCGGTCGCGCCGGCCGACCTGGCCGCGGCCGTGATCACGGCGCTGATCGAACGCACCGGAATCGCCGGGACCGTGGTCGACGACGTGATCCTCGGCCAGGGCTATCCCACCGCGGAGGCCGCCTCCGTGGCGCGCGTCGCCGCACTGAACGCCGGCCTGCCCGTGACGGTCGGCGGCGTGCAGGTGGACCGGCGATGCGGCTCAGGGCTACAGGCCATCCTCGACGCGGCTATGCAGGTGCAGACCGGTGTCAGCGACGTCGTCGTCGCCGGCGGGGTCGAATCGATGAGCCAGGCACCGTTCTACACCGTCGACTCCCGCTTCGGTGTGGGCGGCGGCGCCGGAATCCTGCTCCGGGACGCGCTCAGCCGCGGCCGCGAAACCGCCGGTGGGCGCCGCTACCCGGTACCCGGCGGCATGCTCGAAACCGCCGAGAACCTGCGCCGCGAGTACGGCATCGGCCGTACCGAACAGGACGACCTGGCTCTCCGGTCGCAGGCGCGGGCATCCGTCGCCGTGGCCGAGGGCCGGTTCGACGACGAGATCGTGACGGTCACGGTGCCGGGCCGCACGGGCCCTGTCGTGGTCTCCGCCGACGAGACCCCGCGGGCCGACAGCAGCCTGACGGCTCTGGCCGGCCTCCGCCCGATCCTGTTAGAGACGGACGCCGACGCCACCGTCACCGCCGGAAACGCCAGCGGCCAGAACGACGCCGCGGCCGCGTGCATCGTGACTACCCCGGAACGGGCGGCCGAGCTCGGGCTGACCCCACTGGTGCGGCTGGTCACATGGGCGCGTGCGGGAGTCGAGCCGTCGCGGATGGGAATCGGGCCGGTGCCGGCCACCGCCCGGGCGTTGCGGCGCGCTGGGCTGAGCCTCGCCGACATGCACCTGATCGAGCTCAACGAGGCCTTCGCCGCGCAGGTGCTCGCGGTCAGCCGGGAATGGGAATTCACCGAGGCAGACTGGGCGCGCACCAACGTCAACGGGTCGGGTATCTCGCTCGGGCATCCGGTCGGGGCGACCGGGGCGCGCATCCTCGCCACCGGCGCCCGTCACCTGCACCGCACCGAGGGGCGCTATCTGCTCGAGACCATGTGCATCGGCGGCGGCCAGGGGCTCGCCGCCATCTTCGAGCGGGTGTAGGACGCGTGTCTCGCGCACGGGTTAGGCGCCTGAGCCCCGATGGGGCAAGCTGGTGGAGAGCATTGGGGGATGCCATCATCAAGCCCACCATTCGACGTCGTGCGCTGCTCGCACTCGGCGTCGCCGCAGCCGTCGTGCTGAGCGGCTGCACCGCGGGCCGGAACAGCGTCGACCAGAGCAGCACGCCGTTCGCGGTGGACATCGCCGGGCAGCTGGACGCGGCCGTGGGCGAGGCGATGGCGCTATCGGGTTCCTCCGGCGCTCTGGTCGGGGTCTGGTCCGCCGCCGGCGAATGGACCGTCGCGCACGGCACGACGGAAATCGGCGGGTCCGTCCCGATGAGCAGCGGGATGCACTTCCGCATCGGCACCAACACCACGGCCATGACCTGCACGGTGCTGCTCCGGTTGGTCGACGAGGGAACCGTGACGCTCGACGACCCGGTCTCCACCTACCTGCCCCGCCTCGTCGGTGTGGCGGGCGTGACGCTCGGCCAGCTCTGCCAGGGCACTTCGGGGCTGGGGTCCTACAGTCCCGTTCTGGCCGGGGAGTTCGTGCACAACCCCCTGCGCACCTGGCCGGCGATGGAACTCGTCTCCCAAGGGCTGGCCACGCCCCGAACGGGTGCTCCGGGCAGCGTGTGGGGTCCCTCGAACACCGGAATCGTGCTGCTCGGGATGGCGCTCGAGCGGGCCACGGGCCGGCAGTGGGCGGCGCTCTACGATGAGTACATCTTCCATCCGCTCGGTCTGCACGACACCTCATATCCTCACGCCGGCGATATGGACCTCCCCGCACCACACTCGCACGGGTACGCGGCCGCGGTGGGCGCCGACGGTCCGGTGTGCACGGCCATCACCGATAGCACCCTGCTCTCCAATTCGATGAGCGGCGTGGCGGGCGGTATCGTTTCGACGCTGGCCGACATGAGGACCTGGGCAGGCGCTCTCGCTGCGGGTGGTCTCTTGTCCGAGTCGTCGGCGAGCGCCCAGTGGGACACCGTGAACGAAGATGTGACGACCCCGTCGTGGCAGAGCTACGGCCTCGGCGCGGAGCAGGTCGGGCCCCTCCGCGGGCGCACCGGATCGATCCCCGGATTCATCTCGGCGACCCTGGCGGATCCGGACCAGACCATGACCGTGGTGGTCATGCTGAACAACTCGAGCGCGGGTGACCCGTTCGCCCTGACACTGGCCCGTCAGCTGGCCGCCATCATCGCCGATGCCCCGGCTGGGCGGGGGAACGAACCGTCGGTCGCGCTGCCCTGGACGGTTGCGCAGACCCAAGTCGAACTGGCTGCCGAGGCGGCCTGCCCGACTGTGGCAGAGATCGTCGGTTAGCTGAGTGGGCCGTGACCGTTCGGTGGTGTCGCTCGCCGCGCGCCGCGAAACGGGGATCGACCCTCGGCCTCAGGTTTTTTGGCCCTCGATGCTCCGGGAACAGTGGAGTACGTTTATCGTTCCGCTTCCGCGCGTACTCTGAATGTGTGAATTCAGTAGGAACGACTGACCGAAGCGGCGTGAATGAGAACGACGCGAACCCTGGCGAGGGTGCCGTCAACCAGGTGGCCACGGCGCCGCTCGACCTGGCCGCGCACGTTGCGGCCGTGTCGACCGGATCCTGCGGGGCCGTCGTGACCTTCATCGGCCAGGTGCGGGACCACGACCCCGACGCCGCCGGGCAGGTGACCGGCCTCGATTACAGCGCGCATCCGGATGCCGGCCGCATCCTGTCCGAGATCGTCGCCCGGTACTCCCGTGAGTACCCGCAGGTGAACCTGTCGGTCAGCCACCGCATCGGCCACCTCGACGTGGGCGACCTGGCCCTGGTCGCGGCCGCGGCCAGCGCCCACCGCGCCGTCGCATTCGAAGCCTGCGAACGCCTGGTGGAGACCGTCAAACTCGAGGTGCCGATCTGGAAGAAGCAGTACGAGGTCGACGGGTCCACCGCCTGGGTGGGCCTGACCTGACCTGGTCCGACGCGATCCGACCTGGTCCGACCTGGTCCGATTCCGGAATAATTAACCGGACGTGTATCCTGTTTATTAGCGGCCGGCTCGGTCGTTCCACCGAGGAGGACTCATCCTATGACCGCCGAACCCATCACCCTGAGCAGCGCGCACACCTGCAACTGCAACCATGACGACGCCGAGACCATCGTGCTCGACGGACGCACCATCCCGCACGCGGTTCGCCACGCGGCCATTTTCGGTGCCCTGGAGGCCATCCAACTCGGCTTCTCGCTCGACCTGATCGCCCCGCACGACCCCCTGCCCCTGCTGGCGCAGCTCGAGAAGGCACGCCCGGGAGCGTTCACCGTGTCGTACGTGGAGCGTGGCCCGGACGCCTGGCGCATCCGCTTCACCCGCGCCGCCTAGTCTCCCGAGATTCGACACCACCGTGCACGGCAACGGGCGATTAGCGTTTCTGCTGCTCGGCGGTCTCTCACTGCTGGCCGGGCTCGACGGTGCGCTGCTCCTGCTGGGTTTCCCGGCGCCGGTGGTGACCGCGCGCCTGGCGGATGTGCACGGACCCCTGATGGTCTTCGGGTTCGTGGGAACCGTCGTCGTGCTCGAGCGTGCCGTCGCCGTGCGCCGGAACTGGGCCTACCTGTCGCCGGGGCTGCTGGGCCTCGGCGGCCTGTCACTCGTGTCGCCGCTTCCCCTGGTGGTCGGACAGCTTGCCTTCGTGGCTGGGTCGGCCGTGTTGCTGGCCATCTACCGGGCGATCTGGCTCCGGCAGCCGTCGACGTCCGCCGCGGTGCAGGCGCTCGGTGCCCTGCTCGGTCTCACGGCCACCGTGCTGTGGCTCGGCGGCGTGCCCGTGCCTGTCCTGGTGCCCGCGATGACGCTCTACCTGGTGCTCACAATCGCCGGTGAGCGGCTCGAACTCGCGCGCATCTCGCCCTCCGTCGACCACCGCGCCGAAATGCGGATGCTGGCCGCCGGCCTGTTCCTGACCCTCGGCGCGGTCGTCGCTCTCGTCTGGCCCCGGGTGGGCTACCCCGTTCTCGGACTCGGGCTGCTCGGTCTCGTCGCCTGGTTGTTCCGGCACGACGTGGCGACCCGGCTCATCCGCAGCACCGGTCTGCCACGGTACATGGCCGCGTGCCTGCTGGCCGGCTACGGCTGGCTGCTCTCGGTCGCCGCCAGCTGGATCATCGTCGGCCCGAGCTTCTCCGGCCCCGGCTATGACGCCGTGCTGCACGCCGTCTTCCTCGGGTTCGTGATGTCGATGATCATGGCGCACGCCCCGACTATCCTGCCGGCCGTGCTGCGCCGACCGCTGCCGTACCGGCCGGTGCTCTACCTGCCGGTGCTGCTGCTGCACGTCTCCCTGCTGGTGCGCATCCTGCTCGGTGACGCGCGCGACCTGCCGGCACTGGTGCAGTGGGGTGGCGTGGCCAACATTGTGGCCGTGCTCCTGTTCGTGCTGCTGGCCGTGATCTCGGTGGTGCGCGGCGTGCCGCTGCGCCAGCCAAACACCAAACTGAAAGTCACACCATGAACCGTCGACTGTGGCACCTCATCACCGGGCTCCTGACTCCGACGTGGCTCCTCCTCACTCTCATCGCCGTGCTCATCCACCGGTTCATCCCGGTTGCGCCGTGGCTCATGGTGCACCTCCTGTTCCTGGGCGCCGTGAGCACCGCGATCCTGGTCTGGAGCCAGCACTTCGCCGACACCCTGCTCCGGCATCCGGCCCCCGGCGGCCGCGTCTCGCTCGGGGCGCGGCTCGGCGCGCACACCCTCGGAGCGGTGCTCGTGATCACCGGCATCGTCGGCGGCTGGTGGCCGGTCGTGCTGGTTGGCGGCATCCTGGTCGGCACGAATGCCCTCGCCCACGCCCTGCTGCTGTTCCGGCAGTCGCGGGGAGCGCTGCCGGGACGGTTCGCACCGCTCGTGCGCTACTACATCGCGGCCGGAATCGCGCTGGCCATCGGTGTGGTCCTGGGCGTGCTGATGGCCCGGACCGATATCGATGGTGAGTCCGCGGAACGGATGTACATCGCCCATGTCGGGTTCAATCTGCTCGGCTGGGTCGGCCTGACCGTGATCGGCACGGTGGCCCTGCTCTGGCCGACGGTGCTGCACGCCCGGGTGCAGACGACGCGCGCCTCGGCCCGCGGAACCCTGCCTCTGTTCCTGGCCGGCCTCGCTCTGCTCGGGATCGGCCTGCTGATCGACCAGCGCCTGGTCGCCGCCGCGGGTGTCCTGCTCTACCTGGTCGGCCTCGGCCTGGTGCTGGTGGAGGCCGTGCGCCTGGCCAGGCAGTCCCCGGCCGTCACCTTCGCCGGTTGGAGTCTCGGCGCCGCCCTCACCTGGTTCTTCGCCTGCGTGCTCGGGTTCGGCCTGATCGTGACGTTCGCACCGAGCTGGGTAGCCGCGACCGACCGGCTCGGGCAGCTCGTGCCCGTGTTCGCGGTCGGTTTCGCCGCGCAGATCCTGCTCGGAGCCCTCAGCTACCTGGTGCCGGTCGTGCTCGGCGGCGGACCCTCGGTCTCGAAAGCCACGGCCGCCCTGCTCGATCGTGGCGCCCTGTTCCGGGTCATCGTCGTCAACGTCGGCCTGATCCTCTATCTGCTGCCGGTGCCCAGCCTGGTGAAGGTCACGGTCTCGCTGCTCGTCGTCGGCACGCTCGCCTCCTTCCTGGTCCTGATGCCGCGGGCGCTGCGGCAGAACCGCCGGCTGCGCCGGGCGACGGATGCGACGGCTCCGCCGGCCCGGCCGTCTCCACCGGCCGCCGCGGCGCAGGCCAGCCGCACCGGCGCGACCGTCACGGCCGTCGGCGTTCTGCTCCTGGCCGTGACCCTGGGGATCGCCATGGACCCGGCCGCCGCCGGAATTGCCAGCGGCGGGGCATCCGTCGACAGGGTGTCGACCGGCCACACGACCACGGTCGACGTCGTCATGAAGAACACGCGCTTCAGCCCGGACACCATCGAGGTGCCCGTCGGCGACACCCTGGTGATCAACCTGACCAACGACGACGAGATGGTGCACAACCTCGTGCTCGCCACCGGCGTGGTCTCCGGTTCCATCGCTCCCGGCACCAGCCGACAGGTCGACGCCGGTATCGTGGGCGCCGACGTAGAGGGCTGGTGCTCCATCGCCGGCCACAAGGTCCTGGGCATGGTGCTCACGGTCGTGGCCGTCGGAGCCGAGCCTCAGTCCGGCGACGACTCCCCAGCGATGGACCACGGCTCCGCGTCCGCCGGCGGGGCGTCCAGCGCGGCAGACGATCTCGATTTGATGCGTCAGCCCGACGCCGATTTCGTTGCCCGCGACCCGGTGCTGCGAGCGGCGGAGGCGGAGACCGTGCACACGCTGACCATGCGGGTGGAAGACGTGGAGACCGAGGTGTCTCCCGGCGTCACCCAGACCCTGTGGACGTTCAACGGCACAGCCCCCGGCCCGACCCTGCACGGCAAAGTCGGGGACGTCTTCGACATCACCTTCGTCAACGACGGGTCGATCGAGCATTCCATCGACTTCCACGCGGGTGCCCTCGCACCCGACCGGCCCATGCGCAGCATCAATCCGGGGGAGAGCCTGACCTATCGTTTCACCGCGACCCGCTCGGGGATCTGGCTCTATCACTGCGGCACGATGCCCATGTCGGTGCACATGGCGAACGGCATGTTCGGCGCCGTGATCATTGATCCACCCGGGCTTTCAGCGGTCGACCGGGAATACGTCCTGGTGCAGTCCGAGCTCTACCTCGGTGCGCAGGGCGGGGAGGCCGACGCCGACAAGGTGGCGGCGCAGTTCCCCGACCTGGTGGTCTTCAACGGCATCGCCAACCAGTACGGCGCCCGCCCGCTGACGGCGAAGGTCGGCGAGAAGGTGCGCATCTGGGTGCTGGACGCCGGCCCCAACGTGGGCAGCTCCTTCCACGTCGTGGGCGGACAGTTCGACACCGTTTTCACGGAGGGCGAGTACCAGTTGCGTGATGGCGGCAGCACCGGCACGGGCGGCTCCCAGGTGCTCGACCTGGCCGTGGCCCAGGGCGGCTTCGTCGAGTTGACCTTCCCCGAGGCCGGCAGTTACCCCTTCGTCAGCCACATCATGTCCGACGCCGAAAAAGGCGCTCGTGGCGTCGTCCTGGTCAGTCCGTGATCTTCGTCTGAGTTTCCCGAAGAATAGTTGTGTGCGGCGTGTCGCCGGTCAGGTGAAAGAAATGGGCGGCCCGTCGTCTCTGCCTGCTGTGTGCGGGTATTACCGCGGTGGACAGGGTTTTTATCGGGGAATATCGTGACAGCGAATCCGGTGAAGTGAATAGAAATGTCACTCATGCTTTTAATCCTGTGGTAGCTTTCAACCACCCCGCGTGACCTATCCGGGGGAGGAACCGTGACAGGTGGCAGCACCTGCTTCCGCGCCCTTGAATCACGCAACATGGAAAGGGGCCCACCGTGGTCCGATTGAGAGCCGGTGCAGGAAAACTGCGATCGGAGTTGATGGTTTCCAAAGGATGGTTGCAGGGCGTAGCCCTGGTGATGGTCTTCGGGTTCGCCGTGATGGGCTTCCTGGCCCTCCGAACCTATACGGACTCGATGCCCCAGCCCAAGCAGGTCGTCGACTCGCAGGGTGAGGTTGTCTTCACGACGGCCGACATCACCGCGGGCCAGCAGACCTTCGTGCGGCGCGGCCTTCAGCAGTATGGCTCGATCCTGGGTCACGGCGGCTACCTCGGACCGGACTACACGGCCGACTACCTGCGGCGCTCCTCGACCGAGGTGCTCGAGGCCCTGACCGCGTCCGGTGTGCAGGACCCGCAGGGTGCCCTCGTCGAGATGATGCGGACCAACCGCTACGACAAGGCCACCGGCGACCTCGAATTCACGGATCTGCAGATTGAGGCCTTCGACACGCTCAAGCAGCACTACGCCGATTTCTTCGGTTCCCCGACCACCCAATACGGCCTGATCCCGAATGCCATCACGGACTCGGCGGACATCCACGACCTGACCGCCTTCTTCGCCTGGACGTCCTGGGCAGCCTCTGCTGAGCGGCCCGGTCACAACTACTCGTACACGAACAACTGGCCGGCCGAGCCGCTCGTGGACAACGTTCCGACCGCCGACATCATCGTGTGGAGCGGTCTCTCGCTCGTGGCGCTGATGGTCGCCCTCGGCGCCCTCTTCGGCCTCTACGGCCGGTGGAGCAAGAGGATGGGCTGGCAGCACGGGGAAGAAACCCCCGCACTGTCCTTCCGACAGCCGGGGGAGGTGGCGGTGACACCCGCCCAATCCGCCACGGCCTGGTTCTTCTTCGTGGTGGCTTTGATGTTCCTGGCCCAGGCCTTCCTGGGTGCCGCCATCGAGCACTACCGGGTCGACCTGTCGAGCTTCTTCGGGGTCGACCTGGCTCAGCTGCTGCCGTTCAACCTCGCCCGAACCTGGCATGTGCAGCTCTCGTTGTTGTGGACGGCCACCTCGTTCCTGGCCGCAGGCATCTTCCTCGCCCCGTATATCTCCGGGCGTGAACCCAAACGTCAGCACTGGTTGGCCTACGGTTTGCTCGGCGCCCTCGCCCTGGTCATCGTCGGATCGTTCGTGGGAGAAGCCTTGAGCATCTTCGGCGTCGAGGCCGCGAAGGGCTCGCCGTTCTGGGACATGCAGTGGGAGTACATCGACCTGCCCAGGGTGTGGCAGGGCATGCTCGTCGTCGGACTCTTCCTGTGGATCGCGATCATCTACCGCGGCATCCGGGCACGTCTGAAGTCTGAGCACCGCTTCAACCTGCCATGGCTCTTCTTCTACGCCGGTCTCGCGATCCCCGCGTTCTACGCCGTCGGAATGCTCGCCGGCACCGAGGTTCACCTGAGCGTCGCCGAGTTCTGGCGCTTCTGGGTGGTGCACCTCTGGGTTGAGGACTTCCTGGAACTGTTCACGACCGTGATGGTGGCCTACATCTTCGTCATGCTCGGGGTCGTGAACCGCAAGATCGCGATGCAGATCATCCTGCTCGACGTCATCCTGTATTCCGCCGGTGGCATCCTCGGCACCATGCACCACCTGTACTTCTCGGGAACCCCCGTCGAGCACATGGCGCTGGGAGCCTTCTTCTCCGCCCTGGAAGTCATCCCGTTGACCTTCCTGACGATCGAGGCCTGGAGCTTCCTCCAGCTCGGTGCCCGGCAGGAGTCGCGCAGTTCGGCTCCGTTCCCGCACCGCTGGGCCGTGATGTTCCTTGTCGCGGTCGGCTTCTGGAACTTCCTGGGTGCCGGCGTCTTCGGATTCCTGATCAACCTGCCGATCGTCTCGTACTACGAGATCGGTACCGCGCTGACGGCCAACCACGCCCACGCGGCGATGATGGGCGTGTACGGAATGATGGGCGTCGGTCTGTCGCTCTTCGCCCTGCGCTACCTGATCCCGGCCGAGCGCTGGCCGGACAAGCTCGCGAAGATCTCGTTCTGGTGCCTCAACATCGGCCTGGCCTGGATGACGTTCGCCACGCTGCTGCCGCTCGGTGTCATTCAGCTCTGGCACTCCATCAACGACGGCTACTTCGAAGCCCGCAGCCTCAACTTCATCAACGAGCCCGGCAACGCCGTTCTCGAATGGCTGCGGATGCCGGGTGATCTCGTCTTCATCGTCGGCGGCGTGATGCCGTTCGTCTGGATCACCTGGCTCGGGGTGCGCTACCGCATCAAGGCCACCACCCATGACGTGCCGATGGAGGCCTTGTTCGTTGAGGCGGTCCCCGCCGCCGCGACACTCACCGGCGGCGCGGAGCCGACATCCGGATATTCCTCGGACTACCGCTCCACCGGCACAGGCAGCGGAGAGGACGGTGGGGACCGCCCGGGCGGCGGCGCGTGATGGCAGCCATCAACCCGGAGGTCTGGTTCGCGCTTGTCTACGGCGGCTTCCTGCTGGCCGTGGCCCACGTGCTGGACCTCCTGGCGCGGCGCACCGGGGCGAAAACCACCGCCATGAGTTCGAGCGGGTTCGAGTACCACGAAAACCACGACGCCTGGAAGTGCCAGGAGGACCAGTGGCTCTGGCCGATCTCCTTCGATCCGGATAACCGGGTGACGCGATACCAGGCCAGCCCCACGGTCTGCAACCCCTGCCCGGTCAAGGACACCTGCACCACCTCGGATGCGGGCCGGCAGCTCGCGCGCAACATCGACCCGTGGCCCAGTTCGGAGGCGGAGCGGTTCCATCGCGGGATCGCCTGCTCCGTCGTCGTGCTCGGGCTCATCTGGCCGCTGGCGTCCATGTTCCAGAACCGCACGGGCGTGGAATTGCTGATCCTGGGGTCAGCCTCGGCCGTCATCGCCGCCGGCAGTTGGCCGTTGTGGTCGCACCTGCGTCGCACACCCGCTCGCTTTCCCGAGCATCTCAAGGTCGTGGGGCTCGACGAAAGCGTCGCGGCCCGCGCCGCCACGGCGGCGATTGAGGCGCAGCGGCGCAGCGGCTATGGCAGCATCAGAAAAACGGGCCCGCGGCCGGTTCGGATCGAACCGTACGCGAGCGCCCGGGCGTCGGAGCACACCGACGCCGATCCGGAAACGATGAAAGGAAACACCGTGAGCGCCTCATTCTCAGCGCGTTGGGCTGAACTGGAGACGGAGGCCGACCCGGGCCGTTCCGGCCCCGCCGTGGGCTGGAGCCGGAGGGGCAACTCGTGATGGCCTGGCAGATCGCGGCCCTGATCGTGGTGCTGCTGCTGCTCATTTGGCTGGCAGCTTCCTTCAAGGTGCTGCAGGAGTACGAGCGGGGCGTGACGTTCCGATTCGGCCGGCTGCGCCCGGTGCGGGAACCGGGTGTGCAGATGGTGTTCCCCGGACTGGACAAGATGGTGCGGGTCGACCTCCGGATCGTGACCCTCACGATCCCGCCGCAGGACGTCATCACCAAGGACAACGTCCCGGCCCGGGTCAACGCCGTCGTCCTGTTCCAGGTCACCGACCCGGTCCGTTCGGTGATGGCGGTCGAGAACCACGCCGTCGCCACCTCCCAGATGTCGCAAACGACACTGCGTTCAGTCGTGGGCCGCGCCGACCTCGACACCCTGCTTGCCCACCGGGCCGACCTGAACGAAGACCTCGCCCGCAACATCAACGCGCAAACCGAACCCTGGGGTGTGCAGGTGAAGGTCGTCGAAATCAAGGACGTCGAGATTCCGCAGGCGATGCAGCGTGCCATGGCCCGTGAAGCCGAAGCCGAGCGGGACCGCCGGGCGAAGATCATCAACGCCCACGGTGAACTGCAGGCGTCGGAGGAACTGGGCCAGGCGGCGGAAATCCTGAGCCGCAATCCCGCGTCGCTTCAGCTGCGCTACCTGCAGACCCTGCTCGAGCTGGGTGCCGATCAGAAATCGACCGTGGTCTTCCCGCTTCCGATGGACATTCTCGGTCCGTTCCTCAACAACAAGGCACTGCCGGACCCGGCGGAGACCGCCGCGGCATTCGCCACCGCCGTCGCAACCGCGGTTGCGGCTGCGACGACACAGACAACGGAGGTTCCTGCCTGATGGCCTACACCGATTCGACCGACCGCACCCTCAGCATCCGTCTGATGCTGATCGGGGCCTTCGTCGGCATTTTCGCACCCATCTTCGGCTTCCTCGGCGGCACGATCGTCGGAGTCGACCAGACGGTCGGCGGCCTCGAGCCGCTCTTCGTCTGGCTCTTCGTGGGCATGGTCGTCGGGATGCTCGGAGTGGCCATCGGGATCCTCGGCGCGCTGCGCTGGGTCAAGGGCAAGCATCACCTGGACTGAGTGCGACCCACGTCCCTCCCGCACGCAGAAGCGCCCGGCCGAATTCTCGGCCGGGCGCTTCTGCGTCTGATGAATTACTGGACTGCGATCACTCAGTCGGTGCTGGGCTGGTAGCCGCAGCTGGGGTCCTCGGCGAGCGGGTCCCCGGTCACCGCGTAGGCGTGCGAGCGGGAGCCGCCGCAGACCGTGCGGAATTCGCAGTGACCACACCGGCCGCCAAAGAGATCCGGGGTGCGCAGCTCCTGGAGCAGCTGCGCCTCCCGGTAGATTTCGGAGAAGGACTGCTTGTGCACCGACCCCACGGACACGGGCAGGAACCCGCTGGGGTAAACGAGACCGACATGGTCGACGAAGGCGAACCCGCGCCCGGAATTGACGTCGAGGGGGGCCCTCGGACGCCGCCGCCTCGGCTCGTCGCCGGTGAGCAACCGCTCCGTGGCCTCCCGCAGCAAGGCTCTCAGCGGGCCGACCGGGAACACGGTGTCAAGGTCCACGCCGTCGCCCACTCCGGCCCGCTGAATCGCGATCCGCCGGTAGTGGGGTGCCTCGGTGGTCTTGACGGCGACCAGATCGGAGACGTCGTGCAGCCAGTGCAGCACCTCCTCCTCCTCGGCCGCGGTCAGGGCGTTCAGGAGCTTGCCGCGGCCGGTGGGCACGAGGAAGAAGACACTCCACAGGGTGGTGCCGAGATCGAGGACGGTTTTCAGGATGCCGGGCAGCTCGTGCACGGTGTCGCGGGTGACGGTCGTGTTGATCTGCAGTCGGTAGCCGACCTCGCGCACCATTCGGGCGGCGATCATGGTGTCGTCGTAGACGCCGTCGACACCGCGGAAGGCGTCGTGGGTGGCCGCTGAGGCGCCGTCCAGCGAGAGCGAGACCGCTTTGGCCCCAGCGTCGTGGAGCTCGACCAGGACCTCACGGGTGAGGCGCGGGGTGACCGAGGGGGAGAGGGCCATGCTCAAGCCGAGGCTGGTGCCGTGGGCGACGAGCTCCGGCAGGTCGGGGCGCTCGAACGGGTCCCCGCCGGTGAGCACGACCAGCGGGCGCGGTGTGCCGAAGGCGGCGAGGTCGTCCAGCAGTTTGCGACCCTGGTCCGTGCTCAGCTCGAACGGATTGCGCGTGCGGATGGCGTCGGCCCGGCAGTGGGTGCAGACCAGTTGACAGGCGCGCGTCACCTCCCAGATGACGATGAAGGGCCGTTCGGCGGTGTCGTGGTGCAGCACCCGGATGGGGCGCACGTGGGTGTCGGTCATGGGGTATGTCCTAGCTCAGCGCCGAATTTCGGCCCTCAGTTGTTTTTACCATAGATATAGGGAAAACTAATCGGGTGCCTATCGAACCTCTTGACGCCCGCACCCACCGCGTGCTTTCCGGAATCAGTCGGGTCGCCATTCTCGAACTCCTGCGCGATGCCGACGCGGAGCTGGATGTGCCGGCCATCGCCCAAGCGGTCGGGCTGCACGCGAACACGGTTCGGTCCCACCTCGACCGGCTGGTCGAGGTGGGCCTGGTCGCCGAGACCGTCGAGGCGCGCGTGCGTCCTGGGCGGCCCCGGCTTTTCTTTCGCGCCACGTCACCCGCCGCCGAGGTCCCGGCCGAGTCCTACCGGCTTCTCGCCGGTCTCCTGGCCGGCGGCCTGGGCAGGGACGTTTCCCCGGGTGCAGGCGCAGGCGCGGCCGCGGAGGCCGGGCGGCGTTGGGGCAGGGAGATGGCCGAGACGGATGCCGGACTCTCCGACGCGCAGTCGGGGGCGGCCCACGGAGCATCGGTCGGGCGTATCGTTCAGATCCTCGACGAGGTCGGCTTCGAGCCGCGCCTCGGCGCCGCCGCCGGCAGCACCCCTGCCCCGGTCGACGTCGTGATCGAGCTGCACCGCTGCCCGTTCCTCGATGTGGCGAAGGACCACAGCGACGTCGTGTGCGCGGTGCACCGCGGCCTGATGGAGGGCGCCCTCGAGCGTCTGCACACACCCGGAGTCGGCGTCACCCTCGAGCCGTTCGCCCGCCCGGGCGTCTGCCTCGCCCACCTCGAGGTCCCGGCGACGAAGCCGTGAGCGTGGCCCGGCGCACACCGCTGCGCAGCACCTGCGCGCGGCCGCATCCGTGCTCCTCCGCCATGCGGAACACCATTCTGGGGCAGATCCCGATCTTCCAGGACCTGTCGGCCGGCGAGCTCTCCGACCTGGCCGAACGGATGCTGTCGCTCGCCTGGGGTCCCGGAGACACGCTGTTCACCGCCGGCGAGCCGTCCGAGCACGTGTTCGTGCTCGCGGCCGGCCAGGCGAAGGTGTTCCGATCGACCCCGACCGGGCAGTCCACGAGCCTCGACTTCCTCGGCCCGGGAGCAGTGCTGGGCAGCCTGACCGCGCTGGACGCGGGCCGGTACCCCGAGACGGCCGTCGCCCTGGTGACCACTTGCGCCCTGCGCCTCGAATCCGGCGCCTTCCGGCAGATGTTGCTCACGCATCCGCTGGTGGCGCTGCGCGTGCTGGACGTCGTCGTCGACCGTCTTCATCGGGTCCGGTCGAGGGAGGCCGAGCAGGCCTCCGTCACCGTCACAACGCGGGTGGCAGCGACCCTGCTGCGCCTCGCCGACACCTTCGGCGTGGCGGGCGACGACGCCGGTACCACCCTGATCCAGCTGCCTCTGACCCGCGCCGACCTGGCCGCCATGACCGGCACGAGCGCCGAGTCGGTGTCCCGCGCCATGAGCGGCCTGCGCCGGGACGGGCTGATCGATTCCGGACGGCGGTGGACCGCTGTGCTCGACCGTTCCGGCCTGATTGCGGCAAAGTGACGGCCGTCATGGTCGCCGCCGCCTCGAGTTCGTAACGTCGCAGTCATGACGATAATCATCCCCACCGAAACACCCACCCCGGCCACCGTCCACACCATCCTGCGGGCCGACGGCTTTTCCTGCCCGTCCTGCGTCGCCAAGATCGAGAAGCAGATCGGCCGCCTCGCCGGAGTCACCGCGGTGACGGTGTTCTTCGCCACCGCCCGGATCGAGATCGACCACGACCCGGCCGTCGTCAGCACGGATGTCCTCATCGCCGCCGTCGGCAAGGCCGGCTACACCGCCCGCCTGGCCGCGTTCTGACCGGCGGACCGGGGGAGTGACATGACCATCGTGCGCCGCCACCTGATTCCCCTCATTTCCGGCGCGTTGATCGGCGCCGCCTGGCTGCTCGGCCTCCTGCCGGTGCCGCCGCTTGTCTCCGACGCGGCGATGGTGGCGGCCGCGGTCGTGGCCGGGTTCCCGATCATGCGGACCGCCGGGCGCGCGCTGCTCGCCCGGGTCGTGGGCATCGACCTGCTCGTCACGGTCGCCTCCGTCGGCGCCATCGTGCTCGGCGAATACTGGGAGGCCGCCGCCGTGACCTTTCTGTTCGCGATCGGGCATGCCCTCGAAACGGCCACCCTCAACCGCACCCGCTCCGCCCTGACCGCGCTCGTGGCCCTGGCCCCGGACGTCGCCCTCGTGCTGCGGAACGGCGAGCAGCTCGAGGTCCTGGCCGGGTCCGTTCGGACCGGGGAGACCGTCCTGGTCAAGAACGGCGCGCGGGTGCCCGTCGACGGCACCGTGCAGCGGGGCACGGGCACGATCGACGAGGCCTCCATCACGGGCGAGTCCCTCCCTGCCGAGAAGCGCGCCGGCGACCGCGTCTTCGCCGGCACGGTCTCGACCGGCGGCTTCCTGCAGGTGCTGGCCACCGAGGTCGGCGCGGCTACCACCCTGGCCCACATCGTGCACCGGGTCGAGGAGGCCCAGGAGGCCACGGCCCCGACCCAGGTCTTTATGGACCGGTTCTCGGCCTGGTACACCCCCGGCATCCTGGTACTCGCGACCATCGTCGGCGTGGTGACCGGCGACGTGTTCCTGGCGCTGACCCTGCTCGTGATCGGGTGTCCCGGCGCCCTGGTCATCTCCATCCCGGTCGCGATCGTTGCCGGGATCGGCCGCGCCGCGCAGCTCGGAATCCTGATCAAGGGCGGCGAGTTCCTCGAGACCGCCGCGAAGATCACGGTCGTCGCGGTCGACAAGACGGGCACCCTCACCCGGGGCCGCCCGGTCCTGACGGATGTCGTGGTGCTGAACCCCGCCCTGACCCGTGCCCAGGTGCTCGACTGGGCTTCACGGGCGGAGGCCGGCTCCGAGCATCCGTTGGCCGGAGCGATCATGCAGGCCGCTGCGCGGGAGGCCGCACGCGAAGCCGCGCAGGGCGCCCAGGTGATCGGCCTGCCGGAACACATCACGTCGGTGCCCGGGCAGGGCATCGTCGCCGCGGTGGCCGGCCACACCGTGCTGATCGGCAATCCGGCACTGCTCCGCACCCACCGGATCGCGGGTACGGATGCCGCCACGACGCTGGCCGAGAGACTCGCCGCCCACGGGAGCACGCCGCTGATCGTCGTGCTCGACGGCGTCGTCGCCGGCGTCCTGGCCGTGGCCGACGAGGTGCGTCCCGACGCCGCCGACATGGTGGACGCGCTGCACGCCGCGGGCATCGTTCGGGTCGTCATGCTCACCGGCGACGGGCCGCTCGTGGCACAGGCCGTGGGTGCCCACGTCGGAATCGACGAGATCCGGTCGTCGCTGCTGCCGGAGGACAAGCTCGACGTCGTCACCGGGCTCCGGCGGGACGGCCACGTCGTGGCGATGGTGGGAGACGGCGTCAACGACGCCCCGGCCCTGGCCATGGCGGACATCGGCATCGCGATGGCGGCGGCCGGTTCGGCCGTCGCGGTCGAGACCGCCGACATCGCGCTGATGGGTGACAACCTGCTGATGCTTCCCGCCGCCATCGACCTGGCCCGCCGCACGGTGCGCGTCATGCACCAGAATGTGGCCCTCGCGCTGGTCACGGCGGCGCTGCTGCTGGCCGGTGTGCTGTTCGGCGGCGTGACGATGTTCGGCGGCATGCTCGTGCATGAGGCATCCGTCCTGATCGTGATCGTGAATGCGATGCGCCTGCTGCGCCGGTCCGGGGCGCGCGCGGAACGCAGGCCACAGCATCGGATTTCATCCGAATCGCCTGTCCAGTCCCCGGAAAAGTCAGAGAAATCAGAAAATAAGGAGATGATTGGGGGGTGACGCCGTTCTCCCCCTCGTCGAGCTACCGCACGCTCGCGTCCTTCAGCAGGATTCAGCTTCTGTACTTCCTGCAGCAGCGCGGAACAATGACGGTGGGCGACCTGGCCGAGGCCACCGGTCTGCACCACAACACGGCCCGGGAGCACCTGCAGCGCCTGATCGGGGACGGTTTCGTCACCTGTCACCCGGAAAACAAAGACTCCAAGGGCCGGCCTCGGATGTTGTACAGCGCCGCCGCCGGCCCGGACCACGTCGACGGCTCCATCCGGGCCGCGAAGGCCGAAGCCGCCGAGCGCCACGGTGACCAGGTGCGACGGATGCTGCGGGTCGAGGCCGTCATCCACTCCCCGCTGCAGCGGCAGCTGGACGCCCTCGACGACCACCTCGACGAGTCCGGCTTCGACGCGCGGCTCGAGATCGACGGTGCCGGCGGCAACCGAGTGCACCTGCACGAATGCCCGTACAGCGAGATGGTCAAAGCGCACCCCGAGGTCTGCCGGGTGCACTTCGGACTGCTGAAAACCCTGCTCGAGGTGACCGAGGGACCCCTGAGCGCCGACGCGCTGCACCCGCTGGTCGCACCCGACACCTGCACCCTCGACCTGCACCGGTCCGACGCCGACCCAGGTGTCGAAACAGGCACCGAACCCACCGCCGAGGAACGGCCCACGCCGGCAATCATTTATCACGGCGTTTCCGGCTTGTAGCGAATTTCGCCACCCCTGAGACTGGACTTCGAGGGTGGTTGCCGACCATGGTGACCCCGGGCAGTGCAAGGGGTACGTTGTGAAATCACTCAAGAATTCGGCCTTCGTCAAGCCGGCTAAGACCCGGCCGGCCAAGCCCGGCGTCGACGGCCCGATCGACGACACGATCCTGAAGCTCGGGCGGTTCCTGCGCCGAGGCACGGCCTCACCCGACCTGCGATCCGTGTTCCTTGCGGGCGGCCGCGACGCCGACTCGTTCTACCGCGACCGTTGGACCCACGACAAAGAGGTGCGGTCCACCCACGGCGTGAACTGCACCGGCTCCTGCTCCTGGAAGGTGTACGTCAAGGACGGCATCATCACCTGGGAGACCCAGCAGACCGACTACCCCTCCGTCGGCCCCGACTCACCCGAATACGAGCCCCGCGGCTGCCCCCGCGGCGCCGCCTTCAGCTGGTACACCTACTCACCGACCCGGGTCAAGTACCCCTACGTGCGCGGCGTGCTGCTCGACCTGTTCCGTGCGGCGAAGGCCCGCACCGGCGACCCGGTGCTCGCCTGGGCCGAGGTCACCGGCGACCCCGAGAGCGCCCGCGCCTACAAGAGCGCCCGCGGCAAGGGCGGCCTGGTGCGCACCAGCTGGGACGAGGCGTCCGAGATCGTCGCCGCCGCCCACGTGCACACCATCAAGAAGTACGGCCCCGACCGCATCGCCGGCTTCTCGCCGATCCCCGCCATGTCGATCGTCTCGCAGGGGGTGGGCAATCGGTTCATCTCCATGCTCGGCGGCACCATGCTCTCGTTCTACGACTGGTACGCCGACCTGCCCGTGGCGTCCCCGCAGGTGTTCGGCGACCAGACCGACGTGCCGGAATCGGCAGACTGGTGGAACTCCTCCTACCTGATCATGTGGGGCTCCAACGTGCCGGTCACCCGCACGCCCGACGCGCACTTCATGGTCGAGGCCCGCTACAAGGGCCAGAAGGTCATCACCGTCTCGCCCGACTACGCCGACAACTCCAAGTTCGCCGACGAGTGGCTGGCCGTGCACCCCGGCACCGACGGCGCGCTCGCGCTGGCCATGGGCCACGTCGTGCTCAAGGAATTTTTGGTCGACCGCCGCACGCCCCGCTTCGTCGACTACATGAAGCGTTACAGCGACTCCGCCTACCTGATCAGCCTCACCAGGCGCGGCGACGCGTACGTGCCCGGCAAGTTCGTGACCGCGGATGCCCTGCCCGGCCTCGACCCGACGGTCGCCAGCGCCGCGTTCAAGCCCGTGCTCCTCGACCAGAACGGCCAGGTCGTCGTGCCCAACGGTTCGATCGGGCACCGTTTCTCCGAGACCGACGTCGGCAAGTGGAACCTCGACCTCGAGGGTGTCGACCCGCTGCTGTCCATCGCGGACGCCCCCGACTACGACCAGGCATCCGTCGCCATCGACATGCCCCGGTTCGACGTCGCCCCGGAGACCGACGAGATCGGCGAGCAGCACGCGGGAGGTGCGGGCATCATCCGTCGCGGCGTACCGGTGCGGATGGTGGCCGGCCAACTGGTCACCACCGTGTTCGACCTGCTGCTCGCGCAGTACGGCGTCGGCCGGCCCGGCCTGCCCGGAGTCTGGCCCACCGGCTACGACGACGCCACCTCGCCCGGTACCCCGGCCTGGCAGGAGGGCATCACCTCGGTGCCGATGCAGGCCGCCGAACGCATCGGCCGCGAGTTCGCGCAGAACGCCGAAGACTCCGATGGACGCTCGATGATCCTGATGGGTGCCGGAACCAACCACTGGTTCCATTCCGACACCATCTACCGGGCTTTCCTGGCGCTGACCACCATGACCGGCTGCCAGGGCGTCAACGGCGGCGGCTGGGCTCACTACGTCGGCCAGGAGAAGGTGCGCCCGCTCACCGGCTACGGCCAGTACGCGTTCGGCCTGGACTGGGTGCGCCCGCCCCGCCAGATGATCGGCACGGGCTTCTTCTACCTCGCCACCGACCAGTGGCGCTACGACGGCCTCGCCGCCGACACCCTGTCCAGCCCGCTCGGCGCAGGCACCTTCGCCGGCCGCACCACCGCGGACTGCCTGGTCGAGTCGACCAAGCGCGGTTGGATGCCCGGCTACCCCACCTTCAACCGCAACTCGCTCGACCTCGTCGACGACGCGGTCCGGGCGGGCGTCGACCCGGCCCAGTATGTGGTCGAGTCCCTCGGCGACGGCACCCTCGAGTACGCCATCGAGGACCCGGATGCGCCGGAGAACTTTCCGCGCATCCTCGACGTGTGGCGGGCCAATGTGATCGGATCGTCCGGCAAGGGCAACGAGTACTTCCTGAAGCACCTGCTGGGCACCAAGAACGCCGTGCGTGCCCCCGAATCGCCGCCCGAGAAGCGCCCGAAGTCCATGAAGTGGCACGAGACCGCCCCCGAGGGCAAGCTTGACCTGATGGTCACCAGTGACTTCCGCATGACGAGCACCACCATTTTCAGCGACGTGGTGCTGCCGCCGGCCACCTGGTACGAGAAGAACGACCTCTCGACCACCGACATGCACCCCTTCATCCACTCGTTCAACCCGGCGATCGCCCCGCCATGGCAGGCGAAGACCGACTTCGACATCTTCCACATCCTCGCGGAGAAGATCTCCGAGATGAGCGTGGAGCACCTCGGGGTGCGGAAGGACCTGGTCGCCGTTCCGCTGCTGCACGATACCCCGGATGCGATGAGCGCCCCGCACGGCATCGTCGAATACGACCAGGTGCTGGTGCCCGGCGTGACCATGCCCAAACTGGTCGTGGTCGAACGCGACTACCCGGCCTTCGCCGCCCGGCTCGGCGCCCTCGGCCCGCTTACCGAGAAGCTCGGCATGATGACCAAGGGAGTCAAGTTCAACCCCGACGTCGAGGTGGCCTACCTGGCGAAGAAGAACGGGCTCGTTACGAGCGGCCCCGCCGCCGGACGGCCGCAGCTGAAGACCGCCATCCAGGCCTGCGAAATGGTGCTCGCGCTCTCCGGCACCACCAACGGACGGCTCGGTACGCAAGGCTTCCGCAAGATGGAGGAGCGCACCGGCCAGAAGTTGGCTCACCTGGCCAGCGACAACGAGGGTCGTCGTTTCTCCTACCCGGATGTGCAGGGTGCCCCGGTCCCGGTGCTCACCTCCCCGGAGTGGTCCGGCAGCGAGCACGGCGGGCGACGCTACAGCGCGTTCACGATCAACGTGGAGCACCTCAAGCCCTGGCACACCCTCACCGGGAGGCAACATTTCTACCTCGACCACGACTGGATGATCGAGCTGGGGGAGACCCTGCCGATCTTCCGGCCGCCGCTGGACATGCACCGCCTCTTCGACGACTCCATCGTCGGGTCGACCTCCGCCACCGGCGCGACCGGCTCGAAAGGCCGGGCCGAGGTGGCCGTGCGCTACCTCACCCCGCACTCCAAGTGGTCCATCCACTCCGAGTACCAGGACAATCTGATGATGCTGTCGCTGTCCCGCGGCGGACCCACCATCTGGATGTCACCGCAGGACGCCGACAAGATCGGCGTGCGCGACAACGAGTGGATCGAGTCCTACAACCGCAACGGCGTCGTCGTGGCCCGTGCGGTCGTCTCGCACCGGATGCCCGAGGGCACCGTGTACATGTACCACGCGAAGGACCGCACCATCAACGTGCCGATCGCCGAGACGAGCGGCATGCGCGGCGGCACGAACAACTCGCTCACCCGGATCCTGCTGAAACCGAGTCACCTGATCGGTGGCTACGCCCAGCTGTCCTTCGCTTTCAATTACCTCGGCCCGACCGGGAACCAACGCGACGAGGTCACCGTGATCCGTCGACGCAGCCAGGAGGTTGAGTACTAAATGCGCGTAATGGCTCAGATGTCGATGATCATGAATCTCGACAAGTGCATCGGGTGCCACACCTGTTCGGTCACCTGTAAGCAGGTGTGGACCAACCGCACCGGCGTCGAATACGTCTGGTTCAACAACGTGGAGACCAAGCCCGGCGTCGGCTACCCACGCCGCTACGAAGACCAGGACAAGTGGAAGGGCGGCTGGCAGCGCAACAAACGCGGACGCCTGAAACTGCGCTCCGGTGGCCGCATCAAGCGCCTCGCCACCATCTTTAACAACCCCGACCTCCCGGTGATCGACGACTACTACGAGCCGTGGACCTACGACTACGACATGCTGACCAAGGCTCCGCTGAGCACGGAGAGCCCCGTCGCCCGGCCCAAGTCGCTGCTCACCGGCCAGAACATGGACATCAAGTGGTCCGGCAACTGGGACGACGACCTCGGCGGCTCGCAGGAGACCGCGGCCGACGACCCCATCCTCGCCACCATGAGCGAGCACGTGAAGATGGAGTTCGAGAACACCTTCATGTTCTACCTGCCGCGCATCTGCGAGCACTGCCTCAACCCCGCCTGCGTCGCGGCCTGCCCCTCGGGCGCCATGTACAAGCGCGAGGAGGACGGCATCGTCCTCGTCGACGAAGACGGCTGCCGCGGCTGGCGGATGTGCGTCTCCGCCTGCCCGTACAAGAAGGTCTACTTCAACCACAAGACGGGTAAGGCCGAGAAGTGCACGCTCTGCTACCCGTTGATCGAGCAGGGCAAGCCCACGATCTGCTCGGAGACCTGCGTCGGCCGGCTGCGCTACCTCGGCCTGATGCTCTACGACGCCGACGCGGTCCTCGCGCAGGCCTCGGTCGAGAACGAGCATGACCTGCTGGATGCCCAGCGCGCCTGCTTCCTCGACCCGTTCGACCCTGAGGTCATCGCCGCGGCCAAGGCCGAAGGCATGGAGGACGACTGGATCCTCGCGGCCCAGAACAGCCCGATCTACAAGCTCATCTCCGAGTACAAGGTGGCCCTGCCGCTGCATCCGGAGTACCGCACCATGCCCATGGTCTGGTACATCCCCCCGCTGTCCCCGGTGGTCGACGTCATCTCGACCACCAACAATGACGGTGAGGATGCCCGCACCCTGTTCGCCGCCATCGACAAGCTCCGCATCCCGGTGGAATACCTCGCCGGACTGTTCTCGGCCGGGGACGTCGTTCCCGTCGAGTCCTCGCTGCGCAAGCTCGCCGCCATGCGGTCGTACATGCGCGACATCAACCTCGGCCGTGACCGCGACGAGTCGATCCCGGAAGCGGTCGGCATGACCGGTCCCGAGATCGAGGCCATGTACCGCCTGCTGGCCATCGCCAAATACGAGGACCGCTACGTCATCCCCAAGGCGCACGTCGAGACGGCGCGTGAGCTGGAGGAACTGGCCTGCTCGCTCGACACTGACGGCGGCCCCGGTATGGGCGGCCCCACCGCCGCCACGGCGGCCGGCCCGTACGGGAAGACCCCCGGGATGCCGTTGAACGCGACCGTCGACAACTACAACGAGATGGTCGGCACGGGTGGGGAACGCACGAAGCCCACCACCCCCGGCCGGATCAACCTGCTCAACTGGAGCGGCGGCGGCCTGCCGGAGGGCTTGTTCCCGCCCAAGGCCACCGGGAGTCCCGCATGAGGCTGCCGAAGCTCCCGAACCGCAAGATCACGGCGCTGCCTCTGTCCGCGGAGGACGGCCGGATGGCGCACATGGCGGCATCCATCCTGCTGGATTACCCCAACCAGGAGCGACGGGCCCGCTTCGGTGCTGTCGCCGCGTCGGTGACGTTGCTGCCGGATCCGCTCCGCCACGCCTTCGAGGCGTTCCTGACGAAAGCGGATGCGATGACTCAGCAGGAGTTGGAAATCCACTTCACGGCCACTTTCGACCTCAAGCGCAAGTGCTGCCCGTACCTGAGCTACTACGCGGCGGGGGACACCCGACGCCGCGGCATGGCGCTCGTGCGCTTCGTCGAGGCTTACCGCGCCGCGGGCTGGGAGGTCGCCGCCGACGAACTGCCCGACTACCTGCCGATGGTGCTCGAATTCTCCGCGCGGAGCGACTTGCCGATCGCCCAGGAACTGCTCGCCGCGCACCGAGACGGTATCGAGGTGCTCCGCATGGCACTCGAGGCCGTGCCGAGCCCCTACGCTCACATTGTGGAGGCGGTCTCCCTGTCTCTGCCGAAGATCGACGAGGAAACGCGTCAGCGCTACCTCAACCTGGTGAACGAGGGTCCGCCGACCGAGACGGTCGGCATGACCTTCCTGGGCAATCTCAAACCGTTCTCGCCGTCGGGCGCGAACAGCGAGGACGTACGGGTATGAATCCGCTCGACATACTGCTCTGGGTGGCGTTCCCCTACGCCGCCGCCGGGGTCTTCATCGTCGGCCACCTGCTGCGCTACCGGTTCGACCAGTTCGGCTGGACCTCACGGTCGAGCCAGACCTACGAGAACAAGTGGCTCCGCTGGGGCTCGCCCATGTTCCATTACGGCATCCTGATGGTCTTCGGCGGTCACATCGTCGGACTCTTCATCCCCAAGCCGTGGCTCGAGTTCTTCGGCGTCACCGAGGAGATCTACCACTTCGGGGCCACCTGGCTGGGCAGCGTCGCCGCGGTGCTGACCATCGCCGGCCTCGCCATCCTGCTGATCCGTCGCCGCCTGGTCGCCCGGGTCAAGCTGGTCACGACCGTGATGGACAAGGTCATGTACCTGTTCCTCGCCGGCACCATCGCCTTCGGCACGACGGCGACCGTGCTCTACCAGGTGCTCGGCGCCGGCTACGACTACCGTGGGTCGATCTCGCCGTGGATCCGCAGCCTGTACGCCTTTCAGCCGGACCCGGCGCTGATGAGCGACGTGCCGTTCTTCTTCCAACTGCACGTGCTCTGCGCCACGATGCTCTTCCTGCTGTGGCCCTTCACCCGACTGGTGCATGTATTCTCGGCTCCGCTCGGCTACTTCGTGCGCCCCTACATCGTCTACCGCTCGCGGGACGGCCACCGCGGTGCGGGCGCCCAGAAGGCCCGCCGTGGCTGGGAGAAGAGCGAACTACCGCGGGACACCCGCGACAAGGTGGGCGGCCGCCGCTAGCCGAGGAGCCCAGGGACGTCGACACCGGTGCGCGACCCGCCGCTGCCCCAGGCAGCCGGGGAAGCGCGTCGCGTAGGGGCAACGGATGATGCAGGCCACCGGCACCTGGGCTGCCCGAAGGGCTCGTCCGCGCGCATCGGCCGCCTGCAGGCGATCGAGGGCGTCTTGATCCCGCCGCACTCGGGCTGGTAAGCGAAGCCTGCGCTGTATGGCGGGGTTTCGCTCCGGTGCCTAGCATTGCCAGTGCGGGCCCACATTCGTGCCTGAGGATGCCCCAGAGGGAGACACATGTTCGATGCGCTGCTCGACACCATCTTCGGTTTACCTGTGCACCCCCTCGTGGTGCACGCCACCGCAGTCGTCGTTCCCACGGCCGCCCTCGTCGTCGTCGTCGCGGCCCTCCGGCCCCGGTTTCGCCGGTGGGCGAAGTTCCTGCCGCTGATCCTCGCATTGGCCGCGCTCGTTCTCGTGCCGCTGGCGCGCGAATCCGGGGAGGCGCTGAGAGAGCGGGTCACCGAGACCGCGTTGGTCGAGACCCACTCCGAGCTGGCCGAAGGGCTGCTGCCCTGGGTTGCCGCCCTGGTCGTGGTCGCCGCCGTTCTGCTCTGGTGGAACTACCGGGAGTTCGGCAGCCGGACATCCGTCGCCCGCGCCCCGAAGTGGGTGACCGTCGTACTGGCCGGGGCCGCGCTGGTCGCCGCCACGGGAACCACCGTGCAGGCCGTGCTCATCGGTCACAGCGGGGCGACGGCCGTCTGGTCCGAGGTCGGGGGAGCACCGGCGCCCGCCGGGGGAGAAGACGACGACTGAGCCGGCCTGAACTCAGTCGGTCACGGAGCTGGCGGCGCCCGGGTCGGCGGCAACCTCGCGGGCCCACTCGGCGGAGATTCTAGCTCTCTCCTGACTCTGCCGGCTCTCCTGACTCTGCCGGCTCTGCCGACTCTGCCGGCTCTGCCGGCTCTGCCGATTCTTCCGTGGGTTAGGTCCGTTCGCGCGCGCGTGTGTCTCTGTCTCTGTGTGTGTGTGGCCAACTCAGGACATCCGTTGCCGGCATGCACCGGCCGCCACGGATCAGTGCGGAACCAGTGTGGATGTTCGGCCAAACCGGACGGATCTCCTGAGTTGGCCACAGCCCCCGCCGGACGGGCAGCAGCGCTGGTGCGGATCGGGCATCGACCACTCGCTCCGCCCCGTTCGGGGCTCGGAACCGCCAGTCCGTCCCGTCATCGCCCACGGCTGGCAGGACCCGGGCGACTAGTCGGCGGTGGCGGCCCGTTCCTCGGCGTGCTCCGCGAGCCGCGCGAGGGCGCGGGGCCAATCCGCAGCGAACAGGGCCGTGAATTCCTCGTCGGTGTCGACGGCCACCACGAGTGTGGTCACCCCGTCGGACTCGCTGAAGGAGTAGTCCTCGTGCGCGCCCGCGAACCGCCGCGCGTGAGCGCTCGTGGTGTCGTCGATGCCCCGGGACACTGCACCGTGGATTTCCAGGGAGATGAACTCGTCCGGCCGGTTTTCGACGACCGTGGCCACCAGCCCGTTGTGGGCAGCATCCTCGCCGGGGGCGAGGAAGCGGATCGTGCTGCCCTCCGCCCAGCTTCCGACGTAGTGGGAACCCTCGCGGAACGCCCGGGTCCAGTCCCGGTAGGTGGACTCGTCGAGCATCGTGGTCCAGACGGTGTGCACGGGTGCGTCGACCCGAATCGTGAAGTGCAGCTTGTCCATGCGGGTAGCGTACAGCTAGCTGGGGAAGGGAGCACCCTTGCGGGCGTAGTAGAACCAGGCGAGCCAGGTGCAGAACACGCAGAACACGGCGCAGCCGGCGAAGAACGCGGTCGGGCTGATCATGGTGAGCGAGATACCCACGACGAACGGTCCGAAGGCCGCGATCGCGGAGGTCCAGGCGATGGCTCCGCCGGCCTGACGCTTCGGGAAGATCATCGGCATCTGCTTGAACGTTCCGGCGTTCGCCAGCCCGGCGAAGAAGAAGATGATCAGCATGCCGGTGAGGAAGCCCCAGAACTCGTCCACGCTGGTCGGCGTGAGGAAGAAGGCGGTGAGGGCAGTTCCCGCCACCATGCCGAGGCCGCCGATGAACGTGAAGATCGCGCCGCCCCACCTGTCGCAGAACGGGCCGCTCGCCGCCCGCACCAGGGCGCCGAGGACGGGACCGATGAACGCGAAGGCCAGCGGGTTTGGGGCATCCGGGAAGTCGCCGTAGACGTTGAGGATGATCAGGCCCATCTGGGCGGCCAGGCCGCTGTAGGCGCCGAAGCTCATCAGGTAGATGGCGGTCATGATCCAGGTGTGCTTGACCCCGAAGATGTCCATCTGCTGGCGGAAATTCGCCGTGATCGGCACCCGGCGCAGGTACATCACCGCCAGGACGACGGCAAGCAGAGCCCAGGGGATGAGCACCAGCCCGCCGTTGTGCAGCCAGACGAGGTCGCCGTCGGCACTGCTCTGGGGGGTGAGGGCGGCGGTGCCGAGTAGACCGAATCCGACGACCCAGGGCAGGATCAGCTGCATCAGGCCGATGCCGAAGTTGCCGAGGCCTGCCTGCAGGCCCAGAGCCGTTCCGGCGAGGCGTTTGGGGAAGAAGTAGCTGGTCGACGCCATGAAACCGGAGAAGGTTCCGCCGCCGATGCCGGCCGCGAACGCGAGGGAGAGCAGCACCCAGTACGGCGTGGACGTGTCCCGGGCGGCGAGAGTCCAGCCGAGCATCGGGATCACGAGCAGGGCCGACGACATGGCGACGAGGTTGCGGGTGCCCATCATCGGCGGCAGGAACATGAAGACCAGGCGCAGCAGGCCGCCGGCGAGCCCGGGAAGGGCGACGAGCCAGTACAGCTGGCTGGGTGCAAGGGAGTAGCCGATGTCGTTCAGACGCGGGGCGATCGCGCTGACGAGGTACCAGGTTGCGAAGCTCAGAGTCAGGCTGAAGGTGGTGATCCACAGCGTGCGCCAGGCGAGCCCCGGATCCCAGGTCTCGTCATTCTCCGGGTCCCAGTTGGACAGATCCGGTTTGAGTTTCGAGGCGAACTGTAGGGACGTTTCGACTGACATGGACTTCCTCGGCTGGTTGCTGCCGGGCACCAGGCCCGCGTAGCTTCCACCCTCGCGGTGCAGCGGAAATGCGACAACGCGTGAACGCCGTGAAAAATGATTCGGTCGAACTAAACCGAAATCGGCGGGCGTCAGCCGCCGGCGAAGGGCGGCAGCACGTCGACGGTGTCGCTGCCGGAGAGCGGCACCGTGTCATCCGTCGCCCGCGTGCCGTTCACGAGCAGGGAGCACCGGCCGAGGATGCGTTCGAACTCGTCGCCGTAGAGGCTGGTGAGCTGGGCGCGCAAGTCGCCGATGGTGGCGGCATCGACCGCGGCCGCGTCGGCGGCGGCGGATTCGGCTGCCGCGGCGAAGAAACGGATGGTCGCCATCACCGTGTCGCCTCCGGCTGGTCCGGCGACCAGGTGAGGGCGAGCCGGGTGGCCAGCGCACTGGCGGCCTCGATGGCGGCGGGTGTGCCGCCGTTCCGGGCGGCGGCCAGACCGACCAGGAACGTGCTCAGCGGGGCGGCGGGCCGGGCCACGTTGTGGGCCACGTCGCGGGCCACGTCGAGCAGCGTGCCCACGGGGATGTCGGCCGGATCCAGGCCGAGTGCGGCGGCGAGGGCCACGAGCCACTCGTCGAGAGCCTCAGGGGGAAGCGGGGTAGAGGTGCTCATTGGGTATCACTCCTGATCGGATTGCTCCGCGGTCGGATTGCTCCGCGGTGGGGTGCTGGTCAGCAGTGCGGAACTCCTCTCCACATCCTGCCATGTGTCCACGTCGCTCCCCTCGCCGTTCTGGTCGCGGACGCCCCGCAGCTCGAGCGGGGCCAGCAGTCCGCGCATGCTGGCGCCGTGGACGTCGGTGCCGAGCCGGTGCGCGGCCGCCCGCAGCGGCGCCAGACGATAGATCCCCGCAAGCCACTGCGCGCGGCCGCCCGCGTCGACCAGGTGCAGGCCGTGAACGGATGCCGGCAGCCCCGGGTCGGACGCCGCCGGCACCAGTAGGCGGGCGGCATCCGCTGCCCACGGCAGGTCGCAGGCCAGCAGGAGCACCCAGTCCGCGGCCCCGGACGCGGCCCCGTGCTCGAGCGCCGCGAGGCCCGCCACGATGCCGGCGACCGGGCCGCCGAACGGGGGATCTTCGAGTGTCCAGGTCAGCTCGGCCGGGTCGTCGGCCGGGACGGCCGCACGGGCCGCCTCCGGCCCGACCACGACGACGTTCCGGGCGAGTCCGCGGGCGTCCAGCACCCGGGAGAGCAGCGTGCGCCCGGCCACCTCGACCGCGGGCTTGACCGCACCGTCGAGGCGCCGGGCGCGCCCGCCCGCCAGCACGATCAGGTCGACGCTCACGGCTGCTCGGGTCATCGCTACTCGTTCGGGCGGTGCCAGTCGCCGGACTTCCCTCCGGTCTTCGTGATGAGGCGCACGTTCTCGATCCAAACGGACTTGTCGAGGCCTTTGACCATATCGACCACGGCGAGGGCGGCGACCGACACGGCGGTCAGCGCCTCCATCTCGACGCCGGTGCGGTCGGCCGTGCGCACGGTGGCCGTGACGCGCACCCCGGTGTCTTCGATGACGAGGTCGACGGCGGCGCCGTGCACCCCGATCACATGCGCGAGGGGGAGCAGGTCGGCGCACTTCTTGGCACCCTGGATGCCGGCGATGCGGGCCACGGCGAGCACATCGCCCTTGGGGGTGCTGCCGTCGCGAAGAGCCGCGATGACCGTCTGGCCGCAGGCCACGAAGCCGGCGGCGGTGGCGCTGCGCACGGTGGGCTGCTTCTCGGTGACGTCGACCATGCGGGCCTGGCCGGAGGAGTCGAGATGCGTGAAGGGATGTGCGGACAGGTCGCGGATGCTCATGTCAACAGCATGACAGTGACGCGGTCACCCTCGACAATCCGCGTCACGTTTTCCGGCACGATGGCCAGCCCGACGGCCTGAGCAAGCCCGGCGACGAGGTGGGATCCCGACCCGCCCGCGGCGGACCGGCGGACCACGCTGCGGATTCCGAGGCCCTCGACGGTCACCGGCATGTACTGGGCACGGCCGGGCGGGGAGTCCCAGCTCTCCCCGGCGGTCGCCGAGATCGTCGGGCGAAAGATGTCGATGTGCCCGCCGAGGCGGCGCAGGGCCGGCCGCACGAACACCTCGAACGACACGAAGGCGCTGACCGGGTTGCCGGGGAGGGCGAAGATGAGCGGTCCCTCGACTGCATTGTCGTCGGCCGGCCAGCGGCCGAAACCCTGAGGCTTGCCCGGCTGCATCTTGACCGGCCCGAACCGTACGGTGCCGAGCGGGGCGAGCACGGCCTTGACAACGTCGTAGGCGCCGACGCTCACCCCGCCGGAGAGCACGATGGCGTCGACCGTGCCGGCGAGGCCGGCCAGCAGGCCGCGGAGCGTGTTCTCGTCGTCGGGAACCGCGCCGAGCCGGATCGGCACCCCGCCGGCCGCGGCGACGGCCGACGCGAGGAGATAGGAGTTGGAGTCGGGGATCTGGCCGCGCCGGGTGGGTTCGCCGGGGGTGACGAGCTCGCTCCCGGTGGAGATCACGGCGACGCGCGGAGCCGGGTGCGCCCGGAGTGACGAGGTGCCGGCGCTGGCGGCCGCGGCAACCCGGGTCGGCCAGAGCACCGATCCGCGGGTGAGCACGGTGTCGCCGGCGTGGGCGTCTTCGCCGGCGCGACGGATGTGCGCTGCCGGCTGCGGCGCCCGAACGACGGTGACCGTGTCGATGCCCTGATCGGTGTCTTCGATCGGAACCACGGCATCCGCCCCGTCCGGAAGCGGCGCCCCCGTCATGATCCGGGCCGCCTGGCCGGTCTCCAGGTGCGGGTTCTGGCTGGTTCCGGCCGCGAGGTCGGCGACCACCGGCAGCGTCACCGGGTGCTCGGCGGAGGCCTGCAGCAGGTCGGCGCGCCGGACGGCGTAGCCGTCCATGGCCGAATTGTCGAAGGGAGGTGTGTCCGTGGCGCTCCGGACATCTTCGGCCAGCATCAGGCCCAGCGCCTCGTCAAGTGAGACCAGCACGGGCGGCAGCGGGGCGACCGCGGCAAGTACGAAGGAGAGCTGGTCGGCGACGCTGCGGGCCGAGAACGGTACGGCGCACGCGTCGACGTCGTGCTCGTGGGCGTGCTCGTGCGTGTTCCCCGTCATGGTCAGTTCCCCGCTGTGGTCATCGAATCGCTGGACACGGCGTCGCCGGCCCACTTGCTGCCCCGGCCGGGAGCGGTGCGTGCGGCGACGGCAACGTCCCAGGCGACGATCCCGCCGGCGAGCAGGGTGAGGCCGGTGAAGCCGGCCGCGTCCAGGGCCATCGCGGCGCGTTCGGCCCGCGGCCCCAGGTGGCAGTGCAGCACCAGCGGCACGTCCCGCGGCAGGGTGGCCATCCCGGCCTCGGTGAGCAGGTCGCCGAGAGGCAGCAGGACGGCATCCGGGATGGCGCTCTCGGCGTGCTCGTCGGGCTCGCGCACGTCGACGAGCACGAACGGGTCGGTTCCCTCGGCGCGGGCAGTGAGCCGGGCCACGAGCTCCACCGGGGTGAGCGTCGGCCAGGCCTCAGCGGCGGCGGCCTGCGCGGAGCCGCGGGCGGCGGCGAGGGTCGCTGCCGGGTTCGGGTCGGCGGCGGCGATGCCGGTGCCGATCAGGGGCACCTCGGTGAAACGGCCCGAGAGCGCGTCGATCACGAGCACGCGCCCGATCAGCGGAGTGCCGATACCGGCGATCAGCTTGATCGCCTCGGTGGCCATCAGCGAGCCCACCTGGCCGCAAAGCGCACCGAGCACGCCGGCTTCGGCGCAGTTGGGCACCTCACCCTCTGCGGGCGGGGTCGGGAACAGGTCGCGCAGGTGCACCCCGCTGAGGCCGCTCTCGGCCGGTGGGGTGGCCCAGAACACCGACAGCTGGGCGTCGAAACGGAGAACGGATGCCCAGACCAGTGGCAGGCCCAGGGCCGCGCAGATGTCGTTGACCAGGAAACGGGTGGGGAAGTTGTCGGTGCCGTCGATGACCACGTCGTAACCGCCGATGATCGCGGCGGCGTTGCCGGCGTCGAGCCGTTCGGCGTGCTGCACGACCACGGCCTCCGGCGCGATCTGGGCGATCGATTCGGCGGCGCTGACCACCTTGGGGCGTCCGACATCCGCCTGGCCGTGCACGATCTGGCGTTGCAGGTTGCTGGGTTCGACGTCGTCGCCGTCGACGATGCCGATCGTTCCCACGCCGGCCGCGGCCAGGTAGATGAGCGCGGGGGACCCCAGCCCGCCGGCGCCGAGCACGAGCACCCGGGCGTTGGCGAGGCGGCGCTGGCCGAGCTCGTTGAGCTGGGGCAGACGGCGTTGGCGGGCGGTGCGAACGGATTCGGCGCCGCTCAGGCGGGCGATCGGCTCGACGAGAGGGGGAATGGCCATGCTTCCACGGTAAGCGTTGGCAGCGCCCGGTGGGTACCCAAAACAGTCATCTGAGCACACCCCTTGAATTTCAGGCCGCAATGGAGTCCTCTAGAGGAGAAACAGACACCAACGAGAAATTTCGATGTAGTCTCGCGCGGCCCGACGGGTCTCGCTGTGAGGGAAGCAAACAGGAACTAGGAAGGTACTTCATGACTGGGAACAGAGCAGTTGCCTACAAGAGCCCGGGTGTCGTCGAGGTCATCGACATCGACTATCCGACCTTCGAGCTGAAAGACGGTCCGGGTGTCAACCCGGCGAACGTCGGCCGCAAGGTGCCGCACGGGGTCATCCTCCGCACGGTCACCACCAACATCTGCGGCTCGGACCAGCACATGGTTCGCGGACGCACGACCGCGCCGTCGGACCTCGTCCTCGGCCACGAGATCACCGGCGAGGTGGTCGAATGCGGACCCGACGTGGAGTTCATCAAGGTCGGCGACATCGTCTCGGTGCCGTTCAACATCTCCTGCGGCCGGTGTCGCAACTGTAAGGAGCGCAAAACCGGTATCTGTCTCAACGTCAACCCCGACCGCCCGGGCAGCGCCTACGGTTACGTCGACATGGGCGGTTGGGTCGGCGGCCAGGCCGAGTACGTGCTGGTGCCGTACGCGGACTGGAATCTCCTGAAGTTCCCGGATCGGGACCAGGCGCTGGAGAAGATCATGGACCTCACCATGCTCTCGGACATCTTCCCGACCGGCTTCCACGGTGCGTTCAGCGCGGGCGTCGCGGTCGGATCGACCGTATACATCGCCGGCGCGGGCCCGGTGGGTCTGGCCGCGGCGGCATCCGCTCAGCTGCTCGGGGCCGCCGTCGTCATCGTCGCCGACCTCAATGAGGAGCGGCTGGCGCAGGCCCGCAGCTTCGGCTGCGAAACCATCGACCTGCGAAAGGGCGAACCGCAGGATCAGATCGAGCAGATCCTGGGTGTGCCCGAGGTCGACTGCGGCGTGGACGCGGTCGGCTTCGAGGCCCGCGGCCATGGCAAGGATGCCGGAACGGAGCGTCCGGCCACGGTGCTGAACTCGCTGATGACGGTCACGGCCGCCGGTGGTGGCCTGGGCATCCCTGGCCTCTACGTCACGGGTGACCCGGGCGGGGTCGACGAGGCGGCGAAGGTCGGCTCGTTGTCCATCCGGCTGGGCCTCGGCTGGGCCAAGTCCCTGTCCTTCGCCACCGGTCAGACCCCGGTGATGAAGTACAATCGATCGCTGATGATGGCGATCCTGCACGACAAGGTGCAGATCGCGAAGGCCGTCAACGCTCAGGCGATCAGCCTGGACGATGCCCCGCGCGGCTACGCCGAGTTCGACGCCGGCAAGTCGATCAAGTACGTGCTGAACCCGAATCAGTACGTCAAATGAGCGTGTTCGACCAGTAACAGGACACCCGGCCGGCGGTTCGCCCCGGCCGGGTGTCCTGTTCTGCTGCGGGCCGGGCATTTGTCACCGTCCCGAGGGACTGTTGCCGCGGAGGGCGGCGGTTAGTGTGGAGACATGATTGATCAGTTCCAACGCCCGCTGCACGATCTGCGCATCTCGGTCACCGACCGCTGCAACTTCCGCTGCGTGTACTGCATGCCCAAAGAGGTCTTCGGCAAGGACTTCGCTTTCATGGAACGCGACGAACTGCTCTCCTTCGAAGAGATGACCCGGCTGGCGCGGATCAGCGTGGCGCACGGGGTCGAGAAGATCCGCCTCACCGGCGGTGAGCCGCTGCTGCGCAAAGGGATCGAAGAACTGGTGGCGATGCTGGCGGCGCTCCGCACCCCGGACGGCCGCCCGATCGACATCGCGATGACCACCAACGGTTCGGTGCTGGCGCTGAAGGCCCAGGCTCTGAAGGACGCCGGGCTGAAGCGCGTCACGGTGTCGCTGGATTCGCTCGACGACGCCACGTTCCAGGCGATGAACGACGTGAAGTTCCCCGTCGCCAAGGTGCTGAACAGCCTGGACGTGGCCCACTCGGTCGGGCTCGGCCCGATCAAGATCAACATGGTGCTCAAGCGCGGGCAGAACGATCAGGACATCGTTGCCATGGCGCGCCACTTCAAGGGCACCCCGTACATCCTCCGGTTCATCGAGTTCATGGACGTGGGCTCAAGCAACGGCTGGGAGATGGGTGACGTGGTGCCCTCGGCCGAGGTCGTGGCCCGCATCAACGCGGAATTGCCTGTCGACGAGGTGGCCCCCAACAACACCGGTGAGACCAGCCGCCGGTGGCGCTACCGCGACGGCGAGGGGGAGATCGGCGTGATCTCCAGTGTCACCCAGTCGTTCTGCCATTCCTGCTCGCGGGCGCGGGTCTCCACCGACGGCAAGCTGTTCACCTGCCTGTTCGCGACCGAGGGACACGACCTGCGTGCCCTGATGCGCGGCGGTTGCACCGATGAGCAGCTGGCTGAGGTGCTGAAGCAGATCTGGCGAGAGCGCACGGACCGCTACTCGGAGCTGCGCAGCGCCGAGACCGGCCGGCTGCGCGCATCCGGCAAGAAGAGAATCGAAATGTCGTACATCGGTGGGTGAATCCAGATGAGCAGGATCACGGTCAGGCGCAAGGTCGTTCGACTCACGGTGGGCGAGAATCCCACCAGCCGGGAAGACGTGCTGGCGGTCGAAGAGCCACTCGAGATCCGCGTGAACGGCCGCTCCCTCGCTGTCACGATGCGAACCCCCGGCAACGATTTCGACCTCGCCGCCGGGTTCCTGGTGTCGGAGGGCGTCATCACCCGGAACGAGCATTTTTCCACGGCCCGGTACTGCGCCGGCGCCACCGTCGAGGGCGTGAACACCTACAACGTGCTCGACGTGTCGCTCGCGCCCGGGGTCACACCGCCCGACCCGAGCCTGGAGCGGTCGTTCCTGACGACGAGTTCCTGCGGGCTCTGCGGCAAGGCCAGCATCGACGCCGTGCGCACGAAGTCGGCGTTCCCGGTGACGGCTGACCCGCTTCAGGTCGACGCAGAGCTCCTGACGCGCTTCCCCGAAGTCTTGCGCGCCGCCCAGGACGTTTTCGAGAAGACCGGGGGCATCCATGCGGCCGCCCTCTTCGACGGGACCACCGGGCGGATGCTGGTGCTGCGCGAAGACGTCGGCCGCCACAACGCGGTCGACAAGGTCGTCGGCTGGGCGCTGAAGGAAGACCTTCTCCCGCTCACCGGCACGGTGCTGATGGTGTCGAGCCGGGCGAGCTTCGAACTGGCGCAGAAGGCGCTGATGGCCGGGATTCCGGTGCTCGCCGCCGTGTCGGCGCCGTCGTCGCTGGCCGCCGAGTTCGCGGACGAGGTAGGCATGACCGTGGTCGGTTTTCTGCGCGGCGACTCCATGGTGATCTACGCCGGGGCGGAACGCATCACGAGCGGCGAGCGGACGCCGCAGAGCGTTCCCGGCTAGCCGCGCTCCGCGGGTTCGACCACCCGCCCGGTGCGCCAGGTGTCGACCGCGATCACGCAACCCACCACCACCAGGGAGATCGAAACGGAGGCCAGGGCATCCGTGGTCCAGTGGTAGCCGAGGTACAGGCGGCTGAGGGCCGCCAGCACGATGCCGACCACGGCGACGCTGAGGGCGGCGGCGGTGGCCCGCATGCTGAAACGGCGCGAAAGCAGAAGGTAGGCGGTCACCAGCAGGAAGTCGGATGCACCCAGCACGTGACCGGAGGGGAACGAGAACGTGAGGTCCGTGCCGAACAGCATCAGGTCGATCGGCGGCCGCTCGCGGCCGACCGTGCGTCCGATGACCTGGGCCAGCACCACGCCGCTTGCCATGGCACCGGCGAGCAGCAGCGCGCGCCAGGCGTGCCGGGTGAGAAGACCCCAGCCGACGCACACGACCAGCACGATCAGGGGCAGCGCGACCGGCCCGAATACGACCGCCAGCACCACCATCACGGTCGTCAGAACGGGGGAGCGGGCCTCCAGCAGCCACTCCTGCACGGGGAGGTCGATCGCGGTGACGCCTCCGCCGCTCAGCACACTCAGCAGCGTGAGCGTGAAGAAGACGGCGCCGGAACCCAGGCAGGCGATCGCGGTGACCCGGAGCATGCGGCGGGACCGGTCAGTGAGTTCCCACCTCTCGACGACGTACCGGTCGTGGAACGTGCGCCACGGATGTGACGCACGGCTGCGCCGGCGTTCGCGATCGAGTGTCACGGCCAGGGGAGCCCAGACGGCCACCGCGATCCCGATGCCGAGCAGTGCCGCCCCGACGGTGTCGGTCAGCCAGTGTGCGCCCAGGTAGGTGCGGCTGAGCATCATCAGCGCCGTGTACAGCGCGCCGGCCAGCCACACCCAGCAGAACCGGAAGAGCAGCGCCAGGATTATCGCCAGCGTCGCCGCATTGGCGACATGGCCGGAGGGGAACGACCCGAAATCAACCCTGACCAGCAGATCTTCGAGTTCGGCCGGGCGGGCCCGGCCGAACAGCCACTTGAGGAGGTGCACGGCGGCACCGGAGATCACGGTTACCGCGAGGGCGAAGCCCGCGGCCCGCGGGCGCTTGAGGAACAGGAGCAGGCCGATGAGCAGGCCGGGCGCGACGACGGAGCCGGTGAGACCGCCGCCCAGGCTGTTCATCACGAGGGCGAGGGAATCCCACACCGGTGCCCGATTGCCGGACACCGCGATCATCCACTCCGTGTCCAGGGCGAACGGCTTGCCGTTCCGGGAGATGACCAGGCCCAGACCCACCGCCAGCGCGACGGCGACCAGCCCGGAGAGCAGCGGCCACCAGTGGGTGACGCGCTGTGCCCCCGCGCCCGGGTTCACGCCCCGGCTCACGTCAGCGGTGCTGACTTCGCTGCCTCGTGGGCGATGAACCGCACGGACATGGCCTTGTAACCGGGGGTGTTCGACTCCCGGGCCACGAGCTCGCGGTGCATCAGGGCGTTCGCCTCGGGGAAATACGCGGCCGCGCAGCCCCGCGGGGTGGGGTAGACCACCAGGCGGAACTCGTTGGCGCGCCGCTCCTCGCCCTGGAAAGTGCTGATCACGTCGACCATGTCGCGGTCCGCAAAGCCCAGCTCGGTGGCGTCGTCCTGGTGGATCAGGATGACCCGGCGGCCGCCGGAGATGCCGCGGTAGCGGTCATCCAGCCCGTAGAACGTGGTGTTGTACTGGTCGTGGCTGCGCATGGTCTGCAGGATCAGGTGGCCGGCCGGTGGGGTGAGGTATTCGAGTGGGCTGACCGTGAACCGGGCCCGGCCGATGTCGGTGGCGAAGCTGCGGGTGTCCCGGGGCGGGTTGGGCAGTACGAAACCGTTCTTCGTCTTGAGGCGCGCGTTGAAATCGGTGAAGCCCGGGAGCACCTGCGAGATGCGATCACGGATGACGTCGTAGTCGTCGGCCATCGCCTTCCAGTCGATCACGTGGTCGTCGCCGAGGGTGGCGCTGGCCATCCGGGCGACGATGACGGGCTCGGCGAGCAAGTGCTCGGAGACCGGGTCGAGACGCCCCTGCGTGGTGCGCACGACCGACATGGAGTCCTCGACCGAGAGCACCTGGCGACCACCCGGGTGCTTGTCGTCGGTGTCGGTGCGCCCCAGCGTCGGCAGGATCAGCGAGGTCGTGCCGTGCATGATGTGCGACCGGTTGGGCTTGGTCGACACGTGCACGGTCAGGCCCACGCGCTGCATTGCCGCCTCGAGGGCTACGGTGTCGGAGCAGGCGAGGGCGAAGTTGCCGCCCATCGACACGAACACGTCGACGTCGTCGTTCTCGAAGGCCGCGACGGTATCCACCGAGTCGAGGCCGTGCGTGCGGGGGGACTCGATGCCGAATTCCTTGTCCAGCGCGGCGAGCATCGGTTCCTTGGGCTTCTCCCAGACGCCCATGGTGCGGTCGCCCTGTACGTTGGAGTGGCCGCGCACCGGGCAGGCGCCGGCGCCCGGCTTACCGAAGTTCCCCTGTAGCAGGAGCAGGTTGATGATCTCCTTGAGCGTGTTGACCGAGTGCGGCTGCTGAGTGAGTCCGAGCGCCCAGCAGATGATCGTGGCCGTGGAGTCGATCATCATCTGCGCGACGGTGGAGATCTCCACCGCGGTGAGCCCGGTGGCCTTCTCCGTCTCGGCCCAATCGATGGTCGTGCGGGCGGCCCGGTACTCGTCGAGGCCCTGGGTGTTCGCCGCGACGAACTCCGCGTCGACGACGGAGCCGGGGACGCGCTCCTCCGCTTCGAGCAGCAGGTGGCCGAGGGCCTGGAACAGGGCCAGGTCGCCGCCGACCTTGATCTGCAGGTACTCGTCAGCGAGTGCCGTGCCGTCGCCGATCAGGCCGGAGACCGACTGGGGATCCTTGAAATTGAACAATCCGGCCTCGGGCAGCGGGTTGACGGCGACGACCCGGCCGCCGTTGTCCTTGCACTCCTTGAGGGCCGACAGCATCCGCGGATGGTTGGTGCCCGGGTTCTGGCCGACGACGAGGATCAGCTCGGCCTGGTGGATGTCCTCGAGCGAAACGGTGCCCTTGCCGATGCCGATGGTGGCGTTCATGGCGCTTCCGGAGGACTCGTGGCACATGTTCGAGCAGTCGGGCAGGTTGTTCGTGCCGATCGAGCGGGCGAACAGCTGGTAGAGGAACGCCGCCTCGTTGGCGGTGCGTCCCGAGGTGTAGAAGACCGTGCGGTCGGGAACGGTGGCTCGGATCCGCTCGCCGATGAGCTCGAAGGCTTCGTTCCAGGAGATCTGAGAGTAGTGCGTGTCGCCGGGACGGATGACCACCGGATGCGTGATGCGGCCCTGGTTGCCGAGCCAGTACTCGGTCTTCGTGGCGAGCTCCTCGATCGAGTGCTCGGCCCAGAACGCCGGCGTCACGGTGCGCAGGGTGCTCTCCTCGGCGACGGCCTTGGCGCCGTTCTCACAGAACTCCGCGGTCTTGCGGTGGCCCTGCGACTCCGGCCACGCGCAGCCCGGGCAGTCGGTGCCGTCGCGCTGGTTGAGGCGCAGCAGCGCCTTCGCCGTGCGGGGAACGCCGGCCTGCGCGAACCCGCGATCGAGCGCCACCAGAACCGCTTCCACTCCGGCCGCGGACTTCTTCGGCTTCGTGACGACCAAATTGTCTTCGTTGATGTCTTCGATCGGAGCGCGTCGTGTCATGTGACCATTTTGCTCCATTCCACAGGGCGTTCCGACATCGGCCGCGTGTATGTTCGGATCGGACTGCTTGTTGCAGGAGACAGAGAGGGCACCGTGGGAACTCACACGACGCTGGACACGATGCGGCAGACCCGGTCGATCCTGGACGGCATCCGCTGCGCCGACGACCTGACCATCGCGGCGAGCCGGGACGGCGGCATCCGCGCCGTGCGCCTGCTCGCGCAGGCGGCGACCGACCCGGGGGACCAGCTGACCGCGATCGCGGCCATCCACTCGCTCGGCCAGGTGTTCGACGAGTCCGCGGATGACGTGCTCGTGTCGCTGATCACCCATGACTCCCTCTTCATCCGCGAACACACGGCCTGGGCGTTCGGCGCCCGGCTGCCCCGGTTCGAGGCGATCTCTGGACTGCTGAGCATGGTGGTCGACGGTGGCTTCTCCGGCATGATCGCCCAGCGCACGCTGGAGCAGTGGAGCTCGTCGGTGCCGGTGCATGTGGCGCTCGCCCTCGAGGGCACCCTGATCGGCGTGCACGAGTGCGGCGCCCGCACCCGCCTGGTCGAAACGATGGGTCTCATCGCCGGGCGCATCCCCGAACGGCTGTTGCGCCGGGTCGCCGTCGACTCGTCCGAGCCGAACGCGGTGCGTGCGGCGGCGATCGCGGCCCTCGGCGACCTCGGTCCGAACGAGGCCAACATCCGTATCGTGAGCGACCTGTCGCAGGGCAGCGGCGTGCTTGCCGACGTGGCTCGGCTCGCCCTGATCGACCTGACTGTGCCGGCCTACCCGCGCCCACCGTGGAGCCAGGGGTTGACGGTGGCCCAACTCTTCCTGCACGCCGACATCGACCGCGAACTCAGCCAGGTGGGGGCCGGCGACAATGGCGGCATCGCCACGCTGCTGGTGCGCCTGGGCGACGCGCTCGTCTCCGGGAGTGGCAGCGGTGGCAGCGGCGGCCGTGAGCGCGGCGGCTCCGTGGAACGGGTGCTCACCCTCTCCCGCGGCAGCTTCGCCGGCGCACTCACCTCCCTGTCCGAGGTCGGGTCTTCCGTCGCGGAGCACGCCTTCGCGACCGTGCCCTTCCTGGGCGAACCCGTCGCCTCGGTCGATGCCTGGCCGCGGCGGATTGCGACGCAGCGCGGCATCCGTCGCATTCTGCGCGCCGCCGGCACCGTCGACGCGATCCACCTGCGAATGGCCGACATCGGCACGCTGGCCGCCTCCACCGTCGCCCGCGAGCTCGACATTCCGATCGTGTTCACGGTGGCCCCCGACCCGCACAGCGTCATCCACTCCCTCGACAGTTCCGGGGTGCTCACCCGGGCGAACTTCGGCACGGTCGACGAGACCGAGCACTTCTGGTTCCGGGCCCGGCTCGTGCAGCGGCTGGCCGCGGATGCCGCGCACACCGTTCTCTTCCCGAGGCCCGAGCTGCGGCGTGACATGCGCGACCTTGTGGGAATCGATATCCGGCAGCATCCGGAACGCCACTCCGTGATCGCGGAGGGCATCGACGTCGCCGTGATCGAGCGTGCACTGGCGGATGCCCGCCTCACGGCCGACCCAACCACCGCGCACGCAGCCCCCGGCGCGACCGGCGCGACCGGCGCGACCAGCGCGGCGGGCGCAGCGGGCGCAGCGGCGCTAGCCGAACTGGACGACCTGCTCACCACCCTCCCGCCGAGCCGGCGCGGGCTTCCGCTCGCCGTCACCGTCGGACGCCTGCACCGCGTCAAGGGCATGGCGGCCCTGGTTCAGGCGTGGGCCGCGGATGCCGACCTGCGCGCCCGCTGCAACCTGCTCATCCTCGGTGGGGACCTGAATTCTCCCTCCCTCGACGAGAAAAGCCAGCTGGACCAGATGGCCGCGGTCGTCGACCTCGCCGATGCGGCCGGCCAGGGCCTGCTGCTCGCCGGGCACCGCACAAACGACACCGTGGCGCACTGGCTGGCCGCGGCCCGGTACGGCCGGCCCGGATTGGCGGCCCCCAATGGGGCGTATGTCTGCGCGAGCATGAAGGAGGAATTCGGCATCGCCCTGCTTGAGGCCATGGCGACCGGACTGACCGTCGTCGCCCCGAATTCCGGCGGCCCGGCCACCTATGTGGAGCACGCAGTGACGGGTTTCCTCGTCGACACCGGCAACCGGACGGCCCTGGCGGGCGGGATCAGCGCCGCACTCGAGTTGGCTGCCGGCCCCCTCGGACCGGAGTACGCGAACCGGGCCGGAGAAATGGTGTCGCGTTCCTTCACGATCCAGGCCATGGCTGAGACGCTGACCCGGGTCTACCGCGACGTGGCCGACACGAACGAGTCGGGCGCGTACCTGGTGGGCGTTTCATGACGCTGCTGATCATCAGCCCGGACTACGCCTCCCACCTGTTCCCGCTGGCCACTCTGGGCACCGCGTGGCTGGAGGCCGGTGAACGCGTCGTGGTGGCCAGCGGTCCGGCCACCGCCGACATCGTGGCCGCGTTCGGATTCGAGCGCGTGCACCTGCAACTGGGCCGCGGCTCGAACCCCGGCACGATCCGCGCCGAGGAACAGCCGACGGGCGAGGACGACGCTCTCCGCGGGTTCTTCGACGCCACCCGGCTCGGTATGGTGGAAACGCTCTGTTTCCAGGCCGAGGCACGCAGCAGCGACCTGCTCTGGAACCCGGTGGAGGTGGCCCGCGCGGTACAGCTCATCGTGGCCGAGGTGCAACCCGACCACGTGATCGTCGATCACCTGGCGTTCAGTGCGCGCCTCGGACTGGTGAGTGCGGGCATCCGTCACGCCGATGTGGTGCTCGGCCACCCGTCGGCGCTGCCCGTGGGCGAGGAGGTCTACGGTTTCCCGCCGGAGTGGCCGCTCGCCTTCGCGCCGGACAGCGGCGACCTCGGCGCACTCCTGGCGACCTGCGAGAGCGTGCGGGATGCGTTCACCACCCAGTGGAACGACGCCCTGCGGGTTCTCGACCCGGACGCGCTGCCGAGCCCGGATGCGTTCAAGGAGTGCGGGGACATCCTGCTGCTCAATTATCCGGTCGAACTGCACGACGCCGCACGTGGCGAGTTGCTGCCGGCGCACGCGTTCCTCGGCTCCGCCGTGCGCAACGAGGCCGACGACGACGAGGTGAACGCCTGGCTCGCCGCCGACAGTGACCGGCCCATCGTCTATGTCAGTTTCGGCAGCTTCCTGTCGGTGCGCGGGGATGTTCTCGCCCGGGTGGCCGAGGCGCTTGCCCCACTCGACGTGCGGGTGGCCGTCGCCACCGGTGCCACCGATCCCGCGGAGCTCGGGCCGATCCCCGACTCCTGGCTCGTGCGCGCGTTCCTGCCGCAGGTCACCGTGCTGGCGCGCTCGGCGCTGGCGGTGTCGCACGGCGGCAACAACAGTGTCACCGAGGCGATGACCTCGGGGGTGCCACTGCTGCTGCTGCCCTTCTCCACCGACCAGTTCGGCGGGGCAGCCGCGGTCGAGCGGTGCGGATTCGGGCTGTCCCTCGCGCCCAACACGGCTACGGCTGAGGAGCTTCGGGCCGGAATAGCCGAACTGCTCGCGCTCGACGGGGACGCCCGGCAAAGCCTGGACCGGTTGAGTTCCTCGCTGCAGGGTGGGGCCGGGTCCAAACGCGCGTACGCGGCGCTGCTGGCGGTGCCGGTCGAGCTGTAGGTTGCGAGTATCCGGTGGGTCAGACGTCGACCGCGTAGACCAAGGATTCCTGCACCATACCGAACCAGTCGTAGATGTCGTTCAGGAATGGTGCCTCGTCGGCGCTCCGCCCCGGCACCCCGTCGGGCCCGATCTCGAGGCGTTCGGCAAGGGTGAGGCGCAGGTCGGTGAGCGTGCGCAGCCAGGACTGCACATCGTCGGCGTCGAGGTCGATGGTCACGGGCGCCTCGGCGGATGCGGCCGCGTCGGCGGCCGCATGTAGCTCGGCGTCGGTTGGTTCGTCGCCGATGTCGGCGTTTGGTTCCTCGGCGAGCGTCGCAAGCAGGCACCGGGCGTTCCGCACTTTGCGCTCGAGCAGGTCGTCGGCGGTGAACCGGCGGAATTCCGCGGCGGCCTCGGGATCATCGGCGTAGGCATCCGGCAGGAGCCGACGCAGGGCCGGGTCACCGGATGTGCCGAGTGCGTGGGTTTCGGCGGCCTCCAGCAGGTCAATCAGCTGGCTCGCGGCCAGGCGCAACAGGCCGATCTCGACGGGTTCGAACCGGGCGGTCACGCTGCCGGCGTTCTCGCTGCCCGACATGAACTGCATCACGCGTCGGCCTTGGCGAGGGTGGCCCACAGCCCGTAGCCGTGCATGGCTTCGACGTGGCGTTCCATGGCTTCCCGGTTGCCGGAAGCGACGACGGCCTTCCCGTCGTTGTGCACCTGCAGCATGAGGCGCTCGGACTCCCGGGCGGAGATGCCGAAGTAGCTGCGGAACACGTAGGAGACGTAGGACATCAGGTTCACCGGGTCGTCCCAGACGATGGTGATCCAGGGGCGATCGAGGGACACGGCGTCTCGCAGATCGAGTCGTTCGTCAGTCTTCGGCACGGGTTAAGCCTCACACGGAGGGGGGGCAATTCCAACCCGGTGTGGCCGGTGTTCGGGGGCGTGGTGCGGTGCGGTTTCGATGCTCAGTCGCGCGTGTCGACGTCGAGCCCGGTCTCGAGGTCGGCGCAATCGACCAGCCGGGTGTCGTGAGACTGCAGGTAGGGTCGTGCGCCGGTGTCGCCGGTGGCGGAGTCGATGAGCGCGCCCCAGTGTGCTCGCCCGATCACCACCGGGTGTCCCGGGCGGGCGTCGAAGCCGGCCTGCCGGAGCGTGAGCGGGCCGACGGGGTTCGCGTCGGCATCCGCATCACCGGGCAGGGTGATTGTGGGCAGGGTGATTGTGGGCAGGGTGCCGATCAGTCGTGCGACCGTGCCGGGCAGCAGACCCGGGATATCGACCGGGACGATCGCCACGGCGACCGGAGCAGGCAGGAGCTCGGTGGCCTGCAGCTCGGTGGCTTGTCGCAGGCCCGCTCGCAGGGACGCGGAGAGTCCCTCTGCCCAGTCTTCAGCCTGCGTGAGGACGACCGACGGGGTCATGCCGAATTGGTGGAGCAGTGCCCGGACTTCTGCGGTTTCGGCGCCGAGCACGACGATCACCGGTGAGCAGCCGGCATCCGTGAGCGTGCGGATCGTGCGCACCAGCCAGGGGATGCCGTCGTTGCCCCGCGCAAGTGCCTTCGGCATGCCGTAGCGGGAGCCGGCGCCGGCTGCGAGCACGAGGCCGGCGATCGGTGCGGAGGAAGTGGCCATGCCTGCCATCGTAGGGCGGGGCGGTGCGGTGCGGTGCGGTGCAGGGGCGGGTGCGGGTGAGGGGGCGGGTGTGGAGGTCGGTCGGGCACGGCCCGCACGACTCTCGGCCTTTTAGGCCATCAACCCCTGACGAATTCGACGGAGATTCTACCGATTTCAGGGTGAAACGGATGTCGGGGGCCGGTTCGGAGCAAAAATCTCCGTCGAATTCGTTCGGCCGGGGCGGGTTTGGAGGGTGGCTCGCCGGTTTCGACGAGCTCAATCACCGGTGTTCGCTCCGCCGTGGTCGTCCGGTTGCAGGCACCCGCGCCCCTCAGGCACCCGGGCTCCCTAACGAATTCGACGGAGATTCTACCGATTTCGCGCCCAAACGGATGCTCGGGGCCGGTTCTGAGCAAAATCTCCGTCGAATTCGTTCGGCCAGGGCGGGATTGAGGGCGGGACTGGAAGGCGGGAGGGCGGCTCAACGGCCAGGCGGCTCAACCGCCGGTCGGGGCGAGCACCCGGCGGCCGCGCACGAAGACGCCGGCGATCGCGGGCTGGCGGAGGGCCAGCAGAAGTGCGAAGAGGGTCTGGTCGGTGGCCATTTCCTCGTCGTCGGCCCGGATGCCGCGCTCGAGCACCGTGGCGAGGGGCTCCCAGCGGTCCGGCTCGATCAGCAGGAAGTCGGCGTCCTTGCCCACGTCGAAGTTACCGAACCGGGCCTCCATGTCGAGTGCGCGCGCGCCGGCCAGGGTTCCGGTGAAGAGCAGGGCGGCCGGGTCCAGCGATAGGCCCGCCTCTCCGGGCTCGGACAGGTGCACTTTGAAACAGTCGTTGAGCACCCGGGAGATGAGCCATTCGTCGCCCGCGCCGACATCCGACCCGATCGCCACATTCACGCCGAACGACGTCGTGCGCAGCCATGGCATGGTGCCCGATCCCAGGAACTGCTGCGACGTGGGGCAGTGCGCCACGCTCGTTCCCGTCTCGGCCAGGCGGGCCAGCTCGCTGTCCTCACAGTGCACGGCGTGGGCGAGGATGCTGCGCCGCCCCAGCAGGCTCGACCCGCCCCGCGCCGACCCCGGCAGGAACCGGCCGTCGTAGGTGTCGAGGTAGGTGTCGACCTGGTAGACCGACTTCACGGCGTCGATCTCGCCCGTGCCCGGCCGGTTGTTCTCGTTCAGGTGGCTGTGGAAGTAGACCCCCTGGCCGCGCACCGAGTCGTAGAGCTCGCCGAGCCCCGCCAGGGTCGTGGGGGTGACCGAGAGGCTGAACCGCGGCACCACCGCCACCTGAAGCAGCGCGGTGGCGGGGTCGCCGGTGTCGACCGCGTGCCAGCGGGCGATCTCATCCGTCACAAGCTCCAGGGCCCTGGCCTCGCTGGTGAGCAGCGCCTGCGAGGGCTCCGAACCGACCGTCTGGATTCCGCGCCCGCTGACCAGGCGCAGTCCGGCCCGGTGCGATTCCTCGAACAGGGCGTCCTGCGCGGAAGGGAACGCGGAGCCGAAGACCAGGGCGCTGGTCGTGCCCGCGGCGACGCGGCGACGGGTGAAGTCCCGGGCGATCTGCTCGCCGAACCCGGGGTCGGCCAGGCGCGCCTCGGCCGGGAAGACGCAGTTGTCCAGCCACTCGAGCAGCTGGCCGCCGCCATAGGCATCCGTGGAATAGGTCTGCGGGAAGTGCACGTGGGTGTCGACGAAGCCGGGCAGGATGAAACCGCCCCGGTTGTCGGTGACCGCCAAAGTTTCGTAAACGGCAGGGAGGTCGACGAATGAGCCCACCCAGGCGATTCGGCCCGTGTCGGTGGTCACCAGGACGCCGTCGGGGAGGGACACGAGGTGCCGGTGCGCGGCGGCCACGGTGGGGGAGCCGGCAATGTGGAAGATGTGGCCGCGGTAGACCCGGCTGGACGGTGTCACGTGAGAGCCCGTTCTCTGTTCGTCGTTCTCTTCCACTGGACTCGTTTCCACCGGACTCGTTCAGTGTATGGGGGGTCATCCGGCTCGGCCGCCGCGCAATCAAGTAAACGCTTGCAGCAAACGCTTGCATGTGCGGTACGCGACGGAGTAGCGTCACTTCTGTTGTTCTCAGCGCCACCGGGCGCGAGACAGGGGGAGTCACTGTTGACGAAACGCACCGCTACACGCCGCCCGGCCATCCGCCGCATCGTGGCCACGATCGGAGCCGGCGCGATCGTTCTCTCCGGTCTCGCCTTCTCCGAGGTGTCCGCGGCCGCCGCCACCCCGACGGTCGCCCTGGTCGGCAGCCTGCAGAGCGAGTTGGGCTGCACGGAGGACTGGCAACCGACCTGCGAGTCCACCGAGCTGGCCCCGACGGGCGTCGACGGGGTCTGGTCCGCCGAGTTCACGGTGCCGGCCGGCAGCTACGACTACAAGGTCGCCCTCAACGACGCGTGGGACGAGACCTACGGGCTGGACGGTGGTGCCGACAACATCCCGCTGACCGTCGCCGGTGAAAGCCGGTTGAGCTTCACCTTCGACCTCAGCAGGAAGCGCGTCGGCCTCGAGGTACTCTCCCTGGCCGGTGCCTACTCCGCGGAGGACGAGGCCGTGGCGGCCGCGCCCATCCGCCAGCCCGGCAGCGACGAGCAGTTCTACTTCGTGATGACCGACCGGTTCAAGGACGCCGACCCGGCCAACAACACCGCCGGCCTCGGCGACGACCCACTGGTGTCCGGCTACGACCCCGCGAACAAGGGCTTCTACAACGGCGGCGACCTCGCCGGGCTCCGTTCCCAGCTCGACTACATCGAGGGTCTCGGCACGAGCGCCCTCTGGCTCACGCCGTCCTTCAAGAACCGGGCCGTGCAGGGCGAGGGCGCGAACGCCTCCGCGGGCTACCACGGCTACTGGATCACCGACTTCACCCAGATCGACCCGCACCTCGGCACCAACGCCGAGCTCAAGGCGCTTATCGACGACGCGCACGCCCGCGGCATCAAGGTGTACTTCGACATCATCACCAACCACACCGCCGACGTCATCGACAACGAGGAGAAGCAGTACTCCTACATCGACAAGGCCACGTCGCCCTACACGACCGCGGCCGGTGAGCCCTTCGACCCGGCCGACTACGCGGGGACCGACGAATTCCCGACCCTCGACGGGACCTCCTTCCCCTACACGCCGTTCGTCGCGGCCGCCGACGCCACGGCCAAGGTGCCGGTCTGGCTGAACGACCCGACGCTGTACCACAACCGGGGAGACTCGACCTTCGAGGGTGAGAGCAACCTCGACGGCGACTTCTCCGGTCTCGACGACCTGATGACCGAGAACCCGGCCGTCGTCAACGGCTTCGTCGACGTGTACACGGACTGGGTCGACCTTGGTATCGACGGCTTCCGTATCGACACGGTCAAGCACGTCAACCTGGAATTCTGGGACACGTGGTCCACGCAAGTGCTCGACTACGCGCACGCCGCCGGCAAGCCCGACTTCTTCATGTTCGGTGAGGTCTACGACGCGGATGCCGCGAAGACGTCCCCGTATGTGCGCAAGACCGACCTCAACTCGGTGCTCGACTTCGGATTCCAGTCGCAGGCGACCAGCTTCGCCGCCGGGAACTCCGCGAAGGGGCTCAGCCAGCTGTTCGCCTCCGACGACCTCTACACGACTCCCGACTCCAACGCCTCCGCGCTGCCGACCTTCCTCGGCAACCACGATATGGGCCGGATCGGCTACTTCCTGAAGAACACCGATGATCCGCTGGCCCGCGACGTGCTCGCCCACGAGCTCATGTTCCTGACCCGCGGCCAGCCGGTGGTCTACTACGGCGACGAGCAGGGTTTCATGGGCGCGGGCGGCGACAAGGACGCCCGTCAGTCGTTGTTCGCCAGCCAGGTGTTCGAGTACGCGAACCAGCCGCTGATCACCGGCGAGACCGCTGGTTCGGTCGACCGGTTCGCGACGGATGCGCCGCTCTACAGTCGGATCGCTGAGCTCTCCGCGCTGCGGAGCGACCACCCGGCCCTCGCGACGGGCGCCCAGATCGAGCGTTACGCCGACACCGGGGCCGGCGTCTACGCGTTCAGCCGGGTCGACCGCACGGAGAAGATCGAACACCTCGTCGCCGTCAACAACTCGGCCGCGGCGAAAACCGTGACGATCCCCACCCTCACCACGGACGCGTCCTACTCGGTGCTGTTCGGCGACACCGCGGCCGCAGTATCCGGCGACACCGGCGACCTGGCCGTCACCGTGCCGGCCCGCGGCTCGGTGGTGCTCGTGGCCGACCGACCCGTCAGCGCTCCGGCCGCGGCCGCCGCGATCACGGTCGCCGCCCCGGCAGCCGGAGCCGGCGTCACCGGCGTCTCACCCGTCGGGGCCACCGTCGACGACGGGACCTGGCAGGAGACCGGCTTCGCCTGGCGGGTCGTGGGGGACACGAAGTGGACCAGCCTCGGCACCGCTGAAGACACCACTCCGCGGGTCTTCCACGACACCGCCGGCCTCACCACGGGCACCCTGGTCGAATATCGCGCCGTCTCCACGGATGCCGCCGGCCAGCGGGCCGCCGCGTCCAGCTTCGCCTCCGTGGGCAACACGGTGTCGCTCGCCGATACCGGCACGCCCGACGCCGCGATCGACCTGGTCACGGTGGCCGGTAGTCACAACTCCGAGATGGGTTGTGCCGGGGACTGGCAGCCCGGCTGTGAGGCCGCGAAACTGACCCTCCGAGCCGACGGCATCTACGCCGGCACATTCGACCTTCCGGCCGGCGACTACGAGTACAAGATCGCCGTCAACGGCTCCTGGGACCTCAACTACGGTTCCGGCGGAGTTCCCGGCGGCGACAACGTGAGCTACACGACCGCCGGCGGCCCGGTCACGTTCTACTTCGACCCGCGCAACAACTTCTTCCAGGGCACGGCCGAGGGCGATATCGTCGTCGCGGCCGGTTCCTTCCAGGAGGAGGCCGGTTGCCCCGGAGACTGGAAACCGGACTGCCTTGCAACCTGGTTGCAGGACGTGAACGGCGACGGCATCCTCACCCTGAGTTCGAACACCCTGCCGACCGGCTCGTATGAGGCGAAGGTCGCGCACAACCTCGGCTGGGACGAGAACTATGGCGCCGACGGCGTGCCGAACGGCGCGAACCTGTCGTTCACGGCCACCGAGGGCAAGGAAACCCTGTTCAGTTACGACCTCGCCGCCCACGTGCTCACGATCACGGTGACCGACCCGCCGCTGGCCGGCACGGGAGCGCAGCGCGCGCACTGGGTGAGCGAGAAGACTCTCGCCTGGCCGCGTGACCTGCTGCCCGTGAATGCCGACCCGGCCGCGCTCGGCTTCGCGTTGCACTCCTCGCCGGCCGCCGACCTGGCGGTCGTCGACGGAGCGGTGACCGGCGGTGACACGGTCGCCCTCGAGTACGACCCGGCAGGCCTCTCCGACGCGGAGAAAGCGCGTTTCCCGGCCCTCGTCGGGTCCGTGGCCCTGCGCCCGGTCGGTGTGGACCGGTCGGAGGTGGAACAGCTGTTCACCACCCAGCTGGCGGTGGCCCAGTCCGGCACCGGGACCGACGACACCACAGGCATCCTCACCGCGTTCACGGGCGTGCAACTGCCCGGCGTGCTCGACGACCTCTACGCGGATGCCGCAGCGGACCGGACGCTCGGCGTCACCTGGTCGAAGAAGCGGCCCACGATCGCGGTCTGGGCTCCCACGGCGCAGAACGTCGACGCGCTCGTCTGGACGGCGGGCGACACGGCCGACCCGGAGCGCATCGTGTTGACGCGTCAGGGTGACGGCACGTGGACCGCGACCGGCGCCAAGAACTGGACCGGCGCATCCTTCGTCTTCGAGGTCACGGTGTTCGCACCGACGACGGGCAAGATCGAGTCGAACCAGGTCACCGACCCGTACTCGGTCGCCCTGACGCAGAACTCCACCCGGTCGGTGCTCATCGACCTGGCCGATAAGGCCTACCGCCCCACGGCGTGGGAGAAAGCGAAGTCGCCGCTGATCGAGAAGGCCGTGGACCGGTCGATCTACGAGCTGCACGTGCGCGACTTCTCGATCTCCGACGACACCGTGCCGGAAGAGCTCCGCGGCACCTACGGCGCGTTCGGGGTCGACAGCGCGGGAACCCGGCATCTGTCCGAGTTGGCGGCTGCCGGGCTCAACACCGTGCACCTGCTGCCGACCTTCGACATCGCCACGATCCAGGAAGACCGCGCCCTCCAGGCCGTGCCCGCCTGCGACCTGGCCTCCTTCGGACCGGCCTCGCCGGACCAGCAGGCGTGCATCCAGGCGATCAGGGACCAGGACGGCTTCAACTGGGGTTACGACCCGTTCCACTTCTCGGCGCCGGAGGGGTCCTACGCGGTGAACGCCGACGGCGGCGCCCGGGTAGCCGAGTTCCGCGGCATGGTGGGGGCCCTGCACGAGGACGGCCTGCAGGTCGTGCTCGACGAGGTGTTTAACCACACCGCGCAGAGCGGCCAGGGGGAGAAATCGGTGCTCGACCAGGTCGTGCCCGGTTACTACCACCGTCTCAACCCGCAAGGCGCCGTCGAGACCTCCACCTGCTGCCAGAACATCGCCACCGAGCACGAACTGGCTCAGAAGCTCATGGTCGACTCCGTCGTGCTCTGGGCGAAGGAGTACCGCGTGGACGGGTTCCGGTTCGACCTGATGGGCCACCACTCGAAGGCCAACCTGCTGGCCGTGCGGGATGCCCTCGACGCACTCACCCTGAAGAAGCACGGCGTGGACGGCCAGGCGATCTACCTCTACGGTGAGGGCTGGAACTTCGGCGAGGTCGCGAACAACGCCCTGTTCGAGCAGGCGACGCAGGGCCAGCTGGGCGGAACCGGCATCGGCACGTTCAACGACCGGCTGCGCGACGCGGTGCACGGCGGCAGCCCCGTCGACGGCAGCACCGTGCAGCAGCAGGGCTTCGGCACCGGGCTCGGCACCGATCCCAACGGCGTGGCGATCAACGGCACCCCCGAGCAGGCGCTCGCCCGGCTCGGGCAGGCCAGCGACCTGGTGCGGCTCGGCCTGGCCGCGAACCTGCGCGACTTCAGCTTCGTCACCAGCGACGGCACGGTGAAGCGCGGCGACGAACTCGACTACAACGGGTCGCCGGCCGGGTATGCGGACCAGCCGGACGAGGTGATCAACTACGTCGACGCGCACGACAACGAGACGCTCTACGACCTGCTCGCCCTCAAGCTGCCGGCCGACACCGGGATGAGCGACCGGGTGCGCATGAACACCTTGTCCCTGGCCACCGCGACCCTGTCGCAGGCACCGTCGCTCTGGCACGCCGGAACCGACCTGCTGCGCTCGAAGTCGCTCGATCGCGACAGCTACAACTCGGGCGACTGGTTCAACCGCATCGACTGGACCGGCCAGACCAGCAACTTCGGCGTCGGTCTGCCGTCAGCGGCCGCCAACGAGGACAAGTGGGACATCATGCGCCCGCTGCTCGAGGACCCGGCCCTCAAGCCGACGCCGGACGACATCTCGTTCGCGTCTGCCCAGGCCCAAGACCTGCTGCGCCTCAAGCAGTCGACCGAGCTGTTCCGGCTCGGCGATGCGAAGCTGATCAACCAGAAGGTGACCTTCCCGGCCGGCGGACCGGACGCCACCCCCGGCGTCATCACGATGAGCGTCGACGACACGGTAGGTTTCGACGTCGACAGGAAACTGGACGGCCTGCTGGTGCTCTTCAACGCCAGCCCCGAACCTCAGACGGTTCTGCTCAGCGAGTTGGCCGGGCGCGGCTACGCCCTCAGCGGCATCCAGGCCGCCGGTGCGGATGCGCTCGTCAAGTCGACGACCTGGGACACGGCGACCGGCACGGTCACCGTTCCCGCCCGAACGGTCGCGGTGCTCGTCGACGCGCAGGAGCGGACGGCGAAGAAGCGGTAGTCCGCGGCCGCACCCCGTCGCTGCACCCCGTCGCTGCGCCCCGTTCAGGAGCGAACGGGGTGCAGTAGCCGCCAGATCCGGTCGCGCGACATCGGCAGTTCGGTGGGACGGATGCCGATGGCGTCGCGCACCGCGTTCGCCAGCGCGGGCGCCACCGGGTTGTAGGGCGACTCGCTCATCGACTTCGCCCCGAACGGGCCGAGCACGTCGCTCGTGTCCGCGAAGTACACCTCGGTCACGGGCAGGTCGGCGAGCTGCGGGATGTGGTAATTCCGCAGCACGCTCGTGGTCACGGTGCCCGCCCCGTCGAGGATGACCTCCTCGTAGAGTGCGGTGCCGATCGCCTGCGCGACCCCACCCTCGATCTGGCCGCGGCACTGCTCCGGGTTCATCACGACCCCGGCATCCGCCGCCTGGATCGACTGCAGAATGCGCACCTCGCCGGTTTGCGTGTTCACGGCCACCCGGAACGCGTGCACGTTGAACGCCACCGAGCGACGGGCGCCGTCTTCGGCGCCGACACCGCGGAGAGCGGGTGCCCCGGGCACGGATGCCTGCTCGGCCAGTTCGGCCAGTGACACGAACACCTCACCGCTGCGCAGCCCGTCGGGTTCCAGGGTCCAGGCGGCGGCCGGGATCTCCGGGTGCATCTCCGTGGCGGCCGACCGCAGCGTGTCGGCCAGGTCGTTCGCCGCCGCGAGTACGGCCTTGCCGGCGATGACGACGCCCGCGGAGCCGAACGCGCCGGTGTCGTAGCCGATGGCATCCGTGTCGGACTGCAGGATCTCGATTCGGTCGGGAGTCGTGTGCAGGGCCGTGGCGGCCAGCTGCGCGTGCACGGTGGTGGTGCCGTTGCCGAACTCGACGGTGCCGACGCGGACGGTGTAGCGGGTACCGGAAGCGTCCAGGGTCGCGCTCTCCAGGGACACCGAGGCCTGCGCGTAGTGCCCGCGCGGCGGGGTGGTCGCGATCATGGCGGTGGCCATGCCCTCGCCGGTCTTCCAGTGCTCGCCGGGCGGCACGGTGGCGCCGTTGCCGCGGGCCAGGGCCGTCTGGGCCAGGTCGAAGCACTGGTCGAGGCCGTAGCTGCCGAAGATGAGGTCCTCGCCCTCCACGTGGGTGACCACGAGCGGGTCGTTCGGGCCGACCGAGTTTTGCCGGCGCAGGTCGAACGGGTTGATGCCGACGGTGCGGGCGAGCTCGTCGAGCGCGGACTCGACGCCGAAGATCACCTGGCCGAGGCCGTAGCCGCGGAAGGCGCCCGACGGGAGGTTGTTCGTGTAGACGCTTCGGGCATCCACCCGCTTGTTGGGCACCCGGTAGAGGCTGACCGACTCGGAGCTGCCGTGGAACATCACCCCGGGGCCGTGGTTGCCATAGGCGCCGGTGTCGGCGAGCACACCCAGCTTCAGTGCGGTGAGGCGGCCGGCGTCGTCGGCGCCGAGGGTGACGTCGATGCGCATGGGGTGACGGGCCGGGGAGAGGGTGAACTCGTCGGAACGGCTGAACTCGTATTGCACGGGGCGCCCGGTCTTCAGCACCGCGAGCGCGACGATGTCCTCGGTCAGGATCTCCTGCTTGCCGCCGAAGCCGCCGCCGACCCGGGCCGTGAACACGCGCAGCCGCTCCGGGTCGAGGGCGAACAGGCGGCAGATCTCGCGGTGCACCAGGAACGGCACCTGGGAACTGGTGCGCAGGATGAGCCGGTCATCCTCCAGCCAGCCGATGGTGGCGTGCGTCTCCAAATGGGTATGCGCCACCCGTTGGGTCTGCCAGGTTCCGCTCACGCTGTGGGCGGCGCCGGCCAGGCCGGCCGCGATGTCGCCGTATTCGCCGTGCAGCTCGGCCACCAGGTTGCGGGTCGGGTCGGCCAGCCGGCTCGCGGCGGCATCCTTGTCGCCGTGAACCAGGGGTGCGCCGGGCAGGAGAGCGGCGTACGGGTCGAAGACCGCCGGCAGCGTCTCGTAGTCGATCTCGATCAGGCGGCAGGCGGCCTCTGCGATGGCGAGCGTGTCGGCGACGACGGCCGCGACGCGCTGGCCGCGGAACCGCACGACCGAATCGAGCACGAGGGTGTCGTCGGGGTCGTCGAGGCGGTCCTCGTGCCGGGCGGTGGAGAACAGGATGGCCGGGGAGTCGGCGTGGGTGAGCACGGCGTGCACCCCGGGTAGTGCCGCGGCTGCGTCGGTCTGGATCGAACGGATGCGCGCGTGCGCAATCGTGCTCTGCAGCACGCTGAGGTGCAGGAGGCCGGGCAGCGTGACGTCGAGGGTGTACGGCTCCTGCCCACTGACCACGCGTTCGCTGGCCGGGGCCGCCAGGGAGGTGCCGACCGTGCCGGGGCGCGGTCCGGTCTGGACGACCGGGCCCAGGCCGGTGCGTGCCGGTGCGTCGGCGCGACAGGAGCCGTCTGTCCTGGCTGAGCTGTTGACGGGGGTGTGGGTGCCGCGGATGGCGTCCTCGATGGCGCGGTAGCCGGTGCAGCGGCACAGGTTGCCCTTGAGCAGGCGGGGGAGGTCGTCAAGGTCGGTCTCGGTCAGGGCGGACGCGGTCACGATCATGCCGGCGGTGCAGAACCCGCATTGGAACCCGGCGGCGTCGACGAAGCGCTGCTGGACCTTGGCCAGGTCGCCGGGCAGGCCGAGCCCGGCCACGGTCGTGACCTCTGTGCCCTCGGCCCGGAACGCCGGGTAGATGCAGGAGTGCACCGGAGTGCCGTCGACCAGCACGGAGCAGGCGCCGCAGTCGCCGGTGTCGCAGCCCTTCTTGACTTCGAAGTGCTCCTGGTCGCGGATGAAGGAGCGCAGGCACTGCCCGGGGGCAGGGGAGGCATCGACGGGTTCGCCGTTGATCTGGAATCTCATGAGCGGTCTCCGCTCCGGGGTGCCGCCTGGTCTCGCGCGGCCGGTTCGGGTTCCTGTCTCGGTTCGGGCTGCTGTTCCAGCTCGGCTCGGATCTCCTCGCCGAGCACGCCGCTCACGGCGCGGCGCCAGTCGGCGGCGCCGTGGGCATCCGTGAACCAGCAGTCGATGGCGGCGATGTCCTGGGCGAGTGTGCCCGCGTCGGGCAGGGAGTCGTAGCGCAGCTGCACCGGACGCACGGTGCCGGCGGTGACGGTGAGTACGAAGCGGCCGGTGCCGGCGCTGTCGTCGCGGGCGGCCGTGTCGTCGCTGTCGGAGGGGTCGGCGCGGTCGAGCCGGCCGATCAGCACGGCGCCGGAGCGGCCGAGTGGGGAGAGGGCGATCTTGCGGTACGCGGTGCGGGCCGCCAGCGAGGAGGTCGGCACGTGGATGGACCGCAGCACATCGCCGGTGCGGAGCGCGTTGGTGGTGTTGCCGGTGACGAAGGACGCTGCGGGCATCCGTTCGTCGCTGCCGTCACGGCGCCAGATCAGCACCTCCGCGTCGAGGGCGGCAGCCAGGCTGGTCATCGGGCCGGCCGGCAGGGAGGCGCAGAGGTTGCCGCCGACGGTGGCGACGTTCCAGATCTTGAATGAGCCGTAGAGGGCAGTGCAGCACTGGAAGATCAGGGGATGCGCGGTCCAGCCGGGTGCGGCCGCCAGACGGGAGAGTTCGGCGATGGTGCAGGTGGCGGCGATGGTGAGGCCGGGGGTGGTGCCGGTGGCGCGCTCGCCGGTGTGGGCATCCGTGCCGGTGACGGCGCCTGGGCCGGTGTCCGGGGTGCCGGTATCCGTCGTCAGGGTCAGAGCGGGCCAGCCCAGGGTCTGCAGGTCGACCAGCCCGGTGAGGTGCGTCTGCGGGTCGGCGAACAGGTCGGAGCCGCCCGCGAGCGGGGCCACCTGGGCGTCGAGGAGCGCGAGATCGTCACGGTGACGGGCGGGGGTGATCGTGAGCACGGTGTTGAGATCCATCGTTTCCCTCACTCGACCGCTCGAGTGCAGGTCGACACCCTGAATTATCCGCTCGCCCGAGTCGCCCCGCGAGTCGACGCGCGTGCTCGCGGCATCCTCACGGCGAGCCACCCTGTTTTCGCGCAGGGCACGGGTACGCGGAAGGGCGGGAGCCAGCGGAGCTCGTGGGGCCAGTGGGGCCCGTTCAGCTAGTGGTCCACACCGTGGAGCTGGTCGAGGATGTGGTCGAGCACGTCGGCGAGGAGACCCAGCCCATCCTTCACGCCGTTGGGGGAGCCGGGGAGGTTGATCACCAGGGTGCGCCCGCGGGCGATCCCGGCGTGACCGCGCGAGATGACGGCCAGAGGGGTGGATGCGGCGCCGCGGCGGCGGAATTCCTCCATCAGCCCGGGGAGCAGCCGGTCGAGGTGCGGGAGGGTCTGCTCGGGGGTGAGGTCGTGGGGGCTGACGCCCGTGCCGCCCGTGGTGATCACGAGGTCGATGCCAGCGTCGAGGGCCTCGATCAGGGCAGCGCCGACCGGGTCGCCGTCGGGCACGACGCGGCGCTCGCCGAGCGTGAAGCCGCACTCCCGAAGCCAGGCATCGAGCACGGGGCCGGTGCGGTCCGGGTACACCCCGGCCGCGGCGCGGGTGGAGGCGACGATGACCTGCGCGCGGCGCGGTGCACGTGGTTCGCGTGGTTCGGTGGGTTCGGACGAAGTCGACGGAAGGTTCGCTGTGGCGGTCACGCGCTCCATCCTGCCTCACTGCGGCAGCCTCGTTGCCGCCCCTCCCGGTGTCTATTCCGCAGATGCGGTAATAAGATGCTCAATATGTCGCAGATACGGATCAAGGAAGCCGCCGGGTACCTCGGGGTCAGCGACGACACCCTGCGGCGTTGGATCGACAATGGGGCGCTCGCCGCGAGCGCCGACGACGCCGGACGCATGGTCGTCGACGGATCCGACCTGGCCCACCTGGCCCGGGAGACCGCGCTGGCCCGAGAGAACGCGCTGTCGCCCGCGGATCCGTCCACGACGGCGAGCTCGGCCCGCAACCGTTTCGTCGGACTGGTCACCCGCGTGGTGAGCGATCCGGTGATGAGCCAGGTCGAGCTGCAGTGCGGCCCCCACCGGGTGGTGTCCCTGATGAGCACCGAGGCCGTGCGTGACCTCGGCCTGGTACCGGGGTCGGTGGCCGTGGCCGTGGTCAAGGCCACCACCGTGATCGTCGAAACCCCGAAGGGCCAGTCGTGACCCGAGTGTGGAGCGTGCGCGTCGCGGTCGGACTGGCGGCGGCATCCGTCGTGCTGGCCGGCTGCGCAGGAACGGCCGGGGCCTCGTCGGGGGCGACCGGGGCGTCTACGGAGCCGGGTCAGACGCTCACCGTGTACGCCGCGGCATCCCTCACCGAGACCTTCACTGAGCTGGCCGACCGGTTCGAGGCCGCCCATCCCGGCGTAACGGTCGCGCTCAACTTCGCGGGCTCGGCCGACCTCGTGACCCAGATCCGGGAGGGCGCCCCGGCCGATGTGTTCGCGGCGGCGGACGCCAGGACCATGGCCAAGCTCAGCGGCGACGGCCTCCTCGACGGCGTCCCGGCGGTCTTCGCCACCAACACCCTCATGATCGCCGTACCCGCCGACAACCCGGCCGGCATCGATTCCTTCGCCGACCTCGCCGCGCCGAGTGTGGACGTGGTGGTCTGCGCGCCGCAGGTGCCGTGCGGCGCCGCGCTGCCGGCCCTCGAGGCGGCGGCTGGCGTCCGGCTCGCGCCGGTGAGCGAAGAGAACGCCGTCACCGGCGTGCTCGGCAAGGTCACATCGGGCGACGCGGATGCCGGGCTCGTCTATGTGACCGACGTTGCCTCCGCCGGCGACGCGGTTCTCGGCATCCCGGTGCCGGAAGCAGATCAGGCCGTGAATGAATACCCGATCGCCGTCGTGGCGGGCAGTAAGCAGGCGCTGCTCGGGGCGGCCTTCACCCGGTTCGTGACCGGAGCGACCGGTCAGACCGTGCTCGGGGCGGCCGGTTTTGGCGCGCCGTGAGGTGGTGGTGAGTCGCTCCGACTCCCACACCGGCCCCCACGACGGCCGGGTCACCCTCGGCGTGCCCCGCTGGACCCTCCTTGTGGCTGCCCTCGGCGCCCTGTTCATCGTGCTGCCGATCGTGGGCATGACCCTGCGCGTTGACTGGTCGCGGTTCGGTGCGCTCGTGACCTCCGAAGCGGCGGTCGCGGCGCTGCTGCTCAGCCTGCGCACCGCCACGATGAGCACCGTGCTCTGCCTGCTATTCGGCGTGCCGATGGCTCTCGCCCTGGCCCGTAGCCGGTTTCCCGGACAACGCCTCGTGCGCGCCGTCGTGTTGCTGCCGCTCGTGCTGCCGCCCGTCGTGGGCGGTATCGCCCTGCTGTCGACCTTCGGGCGCCGCGGCCTGCTCGGCGCGACCTTCGAGGTGCTCGGGATCCAGATCGCGTTCTCGACCACCGCCGTCGTGCTCGCGCAGACCTTCGTGGCGCTGCCGTTCCTGGTGCTGAGCGTGGAGGCGACCCTGCGGGCCTCCGGCGCGCGCTTCGAGGCGGTCGCCGCCACGCTCGGCGCCACCCCCGGCACGGTCTTCCGGCGGGTGACGCTACCGCTGGTGCTGCCCGGGTTGATCTCCGGCGCGGTGCTCGCGTTCGCGCGCGCGCTCGGTGAGTTCGGAGCGACCCTCACGTTCGCCGGCAGCCTGCAGGGGGTCACCCGCACGCTGCCGCTCGAGATCTACCTGCAGCGGGAAACGGATGCGGATGCGGCCGTCGCCCTGGCTCTGCTCCTCGTAGCCGTCGCCCTGATCGTGATGGTCGCCACCCACCGGCCGCGCGGACTGTCGTGACCTTCGAACTGGCCGCCGTGATGCGCCGGCGCGGACTGGAGGTCGCCTTCACCGTGTCGCCGGGCGAGACGGTGGCGCTGCTCGGCTCCAACGGGGCCGGCAAGTCGACCATCGTCGAGCTCTGCGCGGGTCTGCTGCGGCCCGATTCGGGTCGGGCCACCCTCGATGGGCAGGTCTTCTTCGATCTGGCGGCCGACGGTGCAGACCGTGCCGGCGATGGGCGACCGGGCATCTTCACACCGCCGCACGCCCGACGCACGGTGCTGCTCGCCCAGGAGCCGCTGCTCTTCCCGCACCTGAACGTGCGCGACAATGTGGCGTTCGGGCCGCGCAGCGCGGGGGAATCCCGGGCTGCGTCACGACTTCTCGCCGACGAGTGGCTCGCCGCCGCCGAGGTGTCCGACCTCGCCGACCGGCGGCCCGGGATGCTGTCCGGCGGCCAAGCCCAGCGGGTCGCGGTGGCCCGGGCCCTCGCGGCCAGCCCGCGGCTGCTGCTGCTCGACGAGCCCATGACCGCGCTCGACGTGGCGGCGGTGCCCGCCCAACGCCAGTTGCTGCACCGGGTACTGCTCGATCGGTCCGTCATCCTGGTCACCCACGACCCGCTCGACGCCCTCGCGCTGGCCGACCGGGTGATTGTGCTGCAGGGCGGGCGCATCATCGAGCAGGGGCCGACCCGCTCGGTGTTCGCGCACCCGCAGGCCGAGTTCACCCGGGCCCTGACGTTCGGGCTCGACTTGTCTGCCTCGCCGTGACACCCCTGTCAGAGTTCGGTGTGCATTGCCCGGGGGAGGGAATACGCTGGTAGATATGACGTCTTCCGCTTCACCGTCCACCCGTGCGATCGCTCGCCCGCTGACGGACGAGGAAGTCGACCGCATCCGCAACGACTTCCCGATCCTCGATCAGCTGGTCAATGGGCATCCGCTCAATTACCTCGACTCGGGCGCGACCTCGCAGAACCCGCTCAGCGTCATGGAGGCCGAGCAGGAGTTCTACGAGCAGCGCAACGCAGCCGTGCACCGCGGGGCCCACACGCTCGCGTTCGGAGCCACCGAGACGTTCGAGGCTGCCCGGGCGACCGTGGCCGCATTCATCGGGGCGGAGGCCGACGAGATCGTCTGGACGTCGAACGCGACCGAGGGCATCAACCTCGTCGCCTACGCCTTCTCCAACGCGTCGCTCGGCCTCGGCGGCCCCGCGGCGACACGATTCTCACTCGGCGCCGGCGACGAGATCGTCGTCACCGAGATGGAGCACCACGCCAACCTGATTCCGTGGCAGCAGCTCGCGTTGCGCACCGGCGCGACCCTGCGGTTCATCCCGGTTCAGGATGACGGCACGCTCGACCTGGCCGCGGCGGCGGGAGTCATCGGAGCCCGCACCCGCCTGCTCGCGCTCACGCACGCCTCCAACGTGGTGGGCACGATCAACCCGGTCGCCGAGCTCGTAGCTCTGGCCCGCTCGGTGGGAGCGCTGGTGCTGCTGGACGCCTGCCAGTCGGTGCCGCATCTGCCTGTGGACGTCGCCGCCCTCGACGTGGACTTCGCCGTGTTCTCCGGGCACAAGATGCTCGGCCCGACCGGCATCGGTGTGCTCTACGGCAAGGCCGAGCTGCTCGCGGGCATGCCGCCGTTCCTGACCGGCGGATCCATGATCACCACCGTGGACATGCACACCGCCGAGTTCCTCGCCCCGCCGCAGCGGTTCGAGGCCGGTACCCAGCGCATCTCCCAGGCGATCGCCCTGGCCGCCGCGGTGGAATACCTGACCGAGACCGGGATGGAACGCATCGCCGCGCGCGAGGCCGAACTGGGGCAGCGCCTCGTGGCCGGGCTCGCCGGCATCCCCGGGGTGCGTCTGCTCGGGCCGCCGGCCGGAGTCGACCGCATTGGTCTGGCCAGTTTCGACCTGGCCGGGGTGCACGCCCACGATGTCGGTCAGTACCTCGACGAGGCCGGTATCGCGGTGCGCGTCGGGCACCACTGCGCCCAGCCGTTGCACCGCCGGCTCGGCGTGACTGCGTCGACCCGCGCGAGCACCTACCTGTACACGACCACCGACGAGGTGGACCGGTTCCTGGCGACCCTGGCCGAGGTTGCCCCGTTCTTCGGAGTGAAGTCATGACCCAAAGCGCCATGCAGCAGCTCTACCAGCAGATCATCCTCGACCACGCCAAGTCCCGGAACGGTGCCTCGGCGGAGGGGCTGCCACCGCTCGAGGCAGCCGGGACTGCTGCCGGTGCTGCTCGTGGCGCCGCTTCTCCTGCCGGTGCGGGTTCCGGGTTGCGCGTGACCGAGTCGCATCAGGTGAACACGACCTGCGGCGACGAGGTGACCGTGCGCATCGGTGTGCGCGCCGGGGAACCCGGCGGCTCGCCCGAGTCGGCCGGTGAGCCTGCCGACGACGCCGTGATCGAGGAGTTCGCCTGGGCCGGCGACGGATGCTCGATTTCGATGGCCTCGGCATCCGTGCTGCACGACACCGTGCGGGGCGAGAACGTCGCCACCGCGCGGGCCGTGCTGAACACCTTCCGCGAGATGCTGCGCTCGCGCGGCACGATCGAGCCCGACGAGGAGGTGCTCGGTGACGCTGCCGCGTTCGCCGGCGTCTCCCGCTACCCGGCCCGCGTCAAGTGCGCCATGCTGCCCTGGGTGGCGTTCGAGGCGGCTCTGCTCGCGGAGTAGGGCCTGTGTAGGTCTGCGCAGGGATCGCGCAGGCTCGGAGGCTAGGGTGGGCGGAGGCCGCGCGACGCGGCTCCGGACGACGGTTCAGTACCCGGCACGCGACAAGACTGGCCTTGGGAGCTGTTGTCATGTCGTGGATCATTCTCATTGTGTCCGGGGTTCTGGAAGCCGTCTGGGCCACGGCGCTCGGTAAGTCGGCCGGGTTCACCCGACTGTGGCCATCCGTCGTGTTCGCGGTGGCGCTCGTGCTCAGCATGGGCGGGCTGGCCTTTGCCATGCGGGACATCTCGACCGGGACCGCGTATGCCGTCTGGGTCGGGATCGGCGCGGCACTCACCGTGCTCTACGCCATGGTCTTCGGCGCCGAGCCGGCCTCCCTGCTGAAGATTGTGCTCATCCTCGGCCTGGTGGGGTGCGTCGTCGGGTTGAAATTCGTCGACGCCGCGCACTGAGTCGGTCGCTGAGCGCGTCCGACGCTGCGAGCATCAGAGCATCAGAACGGTGGAACATCAGAACGGCGGCGGCTCGTCCGCTTCGGGTGGCCGAGACCTCGCTTGAGATGAAGGCCTCGGCGTCGGCCCCGGCGTCGGCCCCGGCTGCGGCCCCGGCTTCGGTCGACGCTCCGGTGGGCGGATGATCGTGGCTGGCTCACTGATGAACGTGCGCCCGGTCGGCGAGGTCCACTTCAGGGTTCCGTCCGGGAGGTGCGTGTAGGTCCACCGGGTCTCTGACTTCAGTGCATGGTCGGCTGGACACAGATGCGCGAGGTTGTCGTGCTCCGTCAGCCCGTCGTACTGCCAGTCGAGGGTGTGGTCGATGTCGCACTGTGTCGCCGCCCGGCGGCAGCCCGGCCACCGGCAGGTTTCGTCTCTCACCCGGAGGTACCGTCGCAGTTCTTTCGGCACCTTGTAGCGGGTGCGCCCGACCGAGAGCACCGCTCCCGTGTCCGGGTGGGTCAGGATCCGGATGAAGCCGGGTGCCCGAGCCGCGATCTCGCGTGCGGTGTCGGGGTCGATCGGTCCGTATCCCTCGAGGTGCCCGGGGGCCTCGGAGTGGCCGAGGAGCGTCATCGCCGGGACGGTCACGTGCACCGACCCGCGAACACCCTGGCCCAGCCCTGGCGCGGTGACCCCGTCGAGGATCAGGTCTTCGAACACGTCTGCCCGCAGCTGGGTGAGTGTGCGGGTCTCGTTCGGGCCCTGCAGGCTCATCCCCATCAC